>JALEKC010000076.1 GCA_022769325.1 Eubacterium sp.
GGTGATTTTGTGGTAAATTCCGCCTCGGATATCGCTGCCACTTTTGGCATGAGCCAGACGCTTATCGGCCTTACCATCTGTGCCATCGGTACAAGCCTTCCGGAACTTGTCACCTCCATTGTGGCTGCCCGCAAAAACCAGGTGGACATGGCTGTGGGAAATGTCATCGGTTCCAATATTTTTAATATTCTTTTGGTTCTCGGTGTGGGTTCTGCCATCAGTCCCATCGGTTTTATCATGGAAAATATAATCGATTTGCTTTTCCTCATTTTTACCAGTATTCTCTGCTGGATTTTTTCCTGCTCACGCAAAGAAATCCGCCGGGGAGAAGGTATTGTCATGGTTTTATTATACGTGATTTACTGGGTGTATATCTGTGTTCGTTAGGGAACTTTTTTCAATGTCCAAATACGTCACGAAAATCGCCCACCCATACGCTAATCGCCCCAATGGCAAGAAATGCAATCGCAATATAATAACACACTGCTTTCATGCGTTCACACCGTTTTTCATGAAAAAAAATTGTTAGTCCTAAAAATATAATTCCAATCAATGCATATATCATACAACTCGCCTCTTCGCTGCCTCGCTTATCAATTCAAACATTTTCCCATTGGAAATCACGGTATAGCCAAGTGTAATCAGAACCGTAATTGCCGGCTCTCTTGTCAGATACGTAGCCGCCATCCCAATGCCATTCATAAGGAAAATAATCATAAAAGCGTCTGCCAAATTCCTTTAAAATCAATCGTTCCATTTAATCATTTCCCTCACATATTTATATAGAATTATGTGGATTTTATCACATTTTTATTATAAATAATTGTCGTAAAAAATACAACATCCATTCCAACTTCTTTCATTTCGGCATCGTAGTTCATTTTCTCAATCTGAGCTAAAGCCTCATCTGCAATTTTGACTTATTGTGCAAAAAAGGGCTGGACCCTTTCCTAGAATCCAGCCTTTTTCGATTTCTTTACAACAATTCTTTCAAAAGTTTATTTACCATTCCCGGATCTGCTTTTCCTTTCATGGCTTTCATGGTCTGTCCTACCAAAAATCCGATGGCTTTTGTCTTTCCAGCCTGGTAGTCTGCTACAGATTGCGGATTATCAGCAATCACCTGCTCTACCACACTTCGAAGTTCTCCCTCGTCATTTACTGTTTTCAGACCATTTTCCTCCACATAGGCGTTGACATCGATGTCCTCGGAAAACATTTTCTCAAATACTTCCTTTGCCACCGTGGAGTTGATGGCATTTTCTTCGGTAAGCCCTATCAATGCTGCCAGATTTTCCGGTGTAAATGTAATATCCTCCGGCTCCATTTCTTTCTCTTTCAGAAGGCGCATGGTTTCCACCATCAACCAGTTGGAAACTTTCTTTGGATTGTGGCAGATGGCCGTGGTTTCCTCAAAAATATCCGCCAGCTTTTTCGAACCGGTGATGATATTGATATCGTACTCCGGAATGTCAAACTCCTTTTTATACCTCTCTGCTTTGGCATCTTGAAGTTCCGGCTGGCGATCTTTTACCTGCTGAATCCACTCATCACTGATGTGAATCGGTACCAGGTCCGGATCCGGGAAATAGCGATAATCCTGCGCATCTTCTTTAGAACGCATGGCATAGGAATATTCTTTGTTATCATCCCAACGGCGTGTCTCTTGGATGACTTGCTTTCCTTCCTCAAGCAATTCGATTTGCCGAGCCCGTTCTCCCTCGATAGCACGGGAAATAGCCTTAAATGAGTTCAAGTTTTTCATCTCGGTACGGGTACCAAATTCACTGGCTCCCACTTCACGTACCGAAAGATTGACGTCAGCACGCATGGAACCCTCGTTTAATTTACAGTCCGAAGCTCCCAGATATTGAATGGTCATTCGCAACTTTTCAAGATAAGCAATAACCTCATCTGCACTTCGCATATCCGGCTCCGACACAATTTCGATCAATGGTACGCCGGAACGGTTGAAATCCACTAGCGAGCAGTCTTCCCAATCGTCATGAACCAGTTTACCTGCATCTTCTTCCATATGAATTTCGTGAATACGTACCTGCTTTTTTCCGGCAGGGGTTTCGATATCCACATGGCCATTTCGGCAAATCGGTAAATATAATTGGGAAATCTGGTAGTTCTGCGGATTATCCGGATAAAAGTAATTTTTGCGGTCAAATTTACAATACTGCGTAATGGAACAGTTTGTGGCAAGTCCCACTGCCATGGCATACTCCACAACCTGCTTATTTAATACAGGGAGGGAACCCGGCATTCCGGTACAAACCGGACAAGTATGTGTATTGGGTGCACCACCAAATGCCGTGCTGCATCCACAGAAAATCTTGGTCTTTGTGGCAAGTTCCACATGCACTTCCAGACCAATGACGGTTTCGTATTGTTTTGCCATCTTACATTCCTCCTTGCATGTTCTCCCGTGCCTGCTCATACGTATAAGCGGCGCGAATAATCGTCTTTTCCTTGAAGCAGTCACCAATCATCTGAAGACCGATTGGCAGACCCTTGTCATCCTTGCCACAGGGAAGGCAGATACCCGGAAGCCCGGCAAGATTGACAGAAATGGTATATATGTCGCCCAAATACATTTTTATGGGGTCGTTGAGACTCTTTCCGATTTCCGGCGCTGTCGTTGGTGCTGCCGGTGCAAGGATTACATCGTATTTGGCAAAGGCATCATCAAATGCCTTTTTGATCAATGCTTTCGTACGCAGTGCCTTCAAATAATACGCATCATAATATCCGCTGCTCAATACAAAAGAACCCAGCATAATGCGGCGTTTGACTTCCGGTCCAAATCCCTCGGAACGGGTCTTTTTATACATATTGTGGAGGCCTTCATATTCTTCGGTGCGATAGCCGTATTTTACTCCATCAAAACGGGACAGGTTGGAACTTGCTTCCGCCGAAGCGATGACATAATATGCGGGAATGGCATATTCTACAAGGCTCAAGTCAAACTCTTCCACGATGGCACCTTTTTCTTTCAAAACATCGGCTGCTTTCAATACGGCTTCTTTGACCTGAGGATCCAGTCCTTCTCCCATATAATCTCTTGGAATACCGATTTTCATGCCTTTTACGTCATCTACAAGAGCGGAGGTAAAATCCAGGTCATCACGGGAAACGGAGGTGCTGTCCTTCTTATCATACGAAGAAATCACTTCCAATATGGTAGCACAATCCGTTACATCTTTCGCAACCGGTCCAATCTGGTCAAGAGAAGAACCATAAGCAATCAGACCATAGCGGGAAACCGTTCCATAGGTTGGTTTTAATCCCGTCACGCCACAAAAAGAACTTGGCTGACGGATGGAACCACCGGTATCCGAACCCAGAGCATAAGAGCATTCTCCTGCCGCCACTGCCACACAGGATCCACCGGAAGAGCCCCCCGGCACATGATTGGTGTTGTGGGGATTTCTGGTAATTCCAAAGGCGGATGTCTCTGTGGTGCTTCCCATGGCGAATTCATCCATATTGGTTTTTCCGATGATGACAGCCCCGGCTTTTTCCAGATTCAACACCGCTTCTGCCGTAAAGGTTGGCTTGAAATTCGCAAGTATTTTGGAGCTGCAGGTAGTCAAAACATCTTTGGTGCACATATTATCTTTAATTGCCACCGGAACTCCTGCAAGCGGTCCTGTCAATTCGCCGGCATCAATCTGCTTTTGCACTTCCTCTGCCCGGGCCATAATAGCTTCTTCCTCCAGCACGGTTACATAGCTGTTTAATGTATCTTCTGACTTTTTTATCTGTTCTAAGGCAGCCATTGCTGCTTCTTTTACCGTCACTTCCCCGGCTTTGATTTTCTTTCCAAGGGCAACGGCAGTTTCTTTCATCAAATCCATAATCTGCCTCCTTATGCGAATGTCTTTGGCACCATATAGGTCCCATCTTTTTTCTGTGGTGCATTCGCAAGCATTTCCTCTCGGTCATCGCCATTTGTCACAACGTCTTCGCGAAATACATTATTTACCGGAAATACGTGGGACATCGGCTCCACACCACTGGTGTCCAATTCATTTAATTTATCAATATAATCCAGCATGCTTCCCATATCCTTTTTGGCTTGCTCTTTCTCTTCTTCCGAAAGTTCAAGTTTTGCAAGAATACCAACATACTCGATGGTTTCATCCGAAATAATATTTGCCATAATTTACCTCCATTCGTTCTATGTTTACGGTTCCAGACGACTCATATCCCGTGGGAACAATGTGGTCTCGCGCACATTTTCCTCCCCCAGCAGTTTCATGGTAATACGCTCCAATCCAATTCCAAGGCCACCGTGAGGCGGCATTCCATGACGGAATACTTGAAGATAATGTTCCATTCCTTCTTCCGTCATTCCTCGGGCAGCAATCTTTTCTTCCAACATATCTAAATCATGGATACGCTGTCCTCCCGTGGTCACTTCCAGCCCACCAAAAAGTAGGTCAAAACTCAATGTAAAGGTTGGATCTTCCGGGTCATCCATGGCATAAAATGGTCGTTTTTTCGAAGGATAGTGGGTAACAAATACGAAATCTGCGTCGTATTCTTCTTTGAAATACTGACCAATCAGCATTTCTTCTTCCGGCTCCAAATCGTAAGGATTGCGAATCTTACGCTGATACTTTTCCGACACCAGACGTTTGGCTTCTTCAAAATGAACCTGCGGAATCTGGTCTGTCTTCGGCAGCGTCACTCCAAGAATTTTCAATTCTTTGGCATACTCTTTTTCCAATAATTTCATGGTATATTGTAAAAATCCGGTTTCCATTTCCATGATATCCTGAAAACTTTCGATATAACCCATCTCAAAGTCAAGGGATGTATATTCATTCAAATGACGTTTTGTATTGTGCTTCTCCGCACGAAATACCGGTGCCGCCTCAAATACGCGGTCAAATACACCTACCATCATCTGCTTATAAAACTGTGGACTCTGCTCCAATACAGCAGGTCTGTGAAAATATTCCAATTTAAAAATATTTGCTCCGCCCTCGGCACCTTTGGCACCAATTTTCGGGGTATGAATTTCTGTAAAGCCTTGTGAAAATAAATAATCCCGGAATCCTCTTACGATTCCTTCCTGAATTTTGAATTTTGCCCGCTCTCTGACATTTCGAAGGGAAATGGGGCGAAGATTTAATTTTGTCTCTAATGACGTATTTAATTTCCATTTGCTGATGGGAATCGGCATCGGTTCTTTGGGTTCTGACAACACCTGAACCTGTGTCAGTCGAACTTCGAATCCGTTTGGGGCACGGTCTTCCAGGGCAACGACTCCCCTCACTTCCACCGTGGCGGCCTCTTTTAAATCCTTTAATTCCATTTCTTTTACAGCGCCTGCCTCAAATACTGTCTGTACCAGACCTTCACGCTTTCTCAGTACAACAAATGCCACATCTCCCATATCACGAATGGTATGAATGGCTCCGTTCATCCGAATCTCTTTCCCGGCAAGGTCTTCTTTCTGTGCCAGAACATCCGAGATTTCCATTACTTGTTTTTCTGTGCTTCCTGTTACAAATTTCATGAGTACCTCCATTCTTCGAACCTGCCTAAGTTTTTTGGCACGGGTTCAAACTGAATTTTTTGAGTTCTGCTCTGGCTTTGTATCAGCAGGATTTACAAAAAAGCATCTTTGCCATTAAAAAACCCGCCTCAGCAAAGCCTGAAGCTTCGCCGGGACGGGTATGATTTCAATCTTTATTCTCTTACCCGCGGTACCACCCGCGTTGAAAATTCCTAGAATTTTCCTCTCTTCAAACAGATAACGGTGCGAACCGTGTAAACCTACTTGGATTTCAATCGAAATCTTTTTTCAACTTACAAGCTCCGGAATGTTCTCCTGCTTACCGCTTCCGCGAGGGCGCTCTCAGTCGGTGACGCCTCTTCCTGTCGTAAGGTCACTGCATAAGCAATCGTTTCCTTCTTTGCCTTTTTCTGTCATTCTAGCACACTTTTTTTTCGTTGGCAAGAAAAAAACTAATTTTTTTCCATTTTTTCTTTTTCCGCCAATAATTTCTCATGCATAATATCGCCGTAACCACTATACATATCCAAATATTCATACGTACTGATCAGGCACTCCGCTTTCTCCAGACGATTCTTCCACAAATGATCAATGAATGCTCCCATTTTATCCACATCTTCCTGCGTCACCGCATCCGGATCATAGATTATGCTGTCTTCGTCCGTCACATGTTCTTTTCCATCTTTTGTCAGATAAAATTGCTGCCATTCATACCCGGCTTTGCCTTTTC
>JALEKC010000078.1 GCA_022769325.1 Eubacterium sp.
AATGCATCAATATCCGGATTTTTGCTACTTTTAGGTACACGAGCGTCTACCAGCTCCACAATGACATCTATTAATTTAATATCTTCCTGCATGGCACGTTTTGCCTTGGTCATATGACCGGGATACCATTGAAAATGCATATTTTATTTCTTCCCTTCTTCGGTTTGATTTGATTTTTGTTCCGGTCGGTTAACTCTGGAAAATGGTTTCAGACGAAAGGAAACTTTTCCTATAATCTGGGATTCATTGACCATACCAAATGCGGAACTGCGACTGTCATCCGTATTGGAGCGGGTATCACTGAGAACAAAGTATTCATTCTCAGCGCATGTCAGTTCCTGCTCAGCAATGCCACCGGTGGCGATTTCAGGATAAGTATATTTGGAAATATATTCTGTTCCATCGACCCATATTTTTCCATCAGATATTTTTATTTTCTCACCCGGACAGGCGATAACTCGTCGAATGGCAATTAAGGGTTCCTCTTCTCCCTCTTGCTTATCCTTTTCATAAAAGGCAATCACATCTTCCCGTTTTGGGGAAAAAAGCATGTATGACCTGGTATTGATAAATACTTCCTGACCATTGTATAACGTAGGTTCCATGGAGGAACCAATCGTAGTTGTGCGACGGAAACAAAAGTGTATAATAAAAAATGCCAGAACAATAACAAAAACAATCTCGCCTAGCCAGATAAGAGATGTTTTTATCAATTTTTTCCTTTTTTCTTTTTTGATTTCTTCATCAAAATTTAAATTCACAAGAAATGTACCTTCCCTTCTGCCAGTCATATCCCCTTGCGATATTTACCAAATGGATGTTTTGCATCAGCTTGGCTCATTGCTCGCGGAAATAAATGATTCCATATAGAAACATAGTGTATGCTATGGCATTCGCTATAACATACACTATTTACAATAAACAGGTTTGTAATTCTTATCGAACTAATTCTTTTACCTTAGCAGCTTTACCTACACGGTCACGAAGGTAATTCAATTTTGCACGTCTAACTTTTCCAAGACGAACAATCTCGATTTTCTCAACGATTGGAGAATGAAGTGGCCAAGTCTTTTCTACACCGATACCATTTGAGTTCTTACGAACAGTAAATGTCTCACGGCTGCTTCCGCCCTGTCTCTTCAATACAACACCTTCAAAAACCTGAGTTCTTTCGCGGCTTCCCTCAATAACTTTAGCGTATACTTTTACCGTATCGCCAACATGAAATTCAGGGATTTCACTTTTCATCTGCTCTGCTTCGATTTTTTTAATAATTTCGTTCATTGTTGTTCCTCCTACTTGTTTTTGATGTTCTTAACGCTTTTGTGATTATGGCTTTTTACATAATCGCACCAGAGGACCATCTATTTTTTAACAACATGAAAAATATAACACAAATTTACGGGTTAGTCAAGCATTTTCTTACATTTCACCTTTGTATATTGCCTCACATTTACCCTTCCGTTGGAAAAATCAATCTTGTAAAAGGAGGGCATGAAGTTCTTCCACCGATTGAACCATGTGGGTTGGGGAAGCTGATTCAATTTCTTCTTTTTTTCCAAAACCATACAGTACGCCGATAGAATCAATCCCATTTTCCCTCGCCCCCAGGATGTCATCCGGATGGTCGCCAATCATGACAATCTGCTCTTTAGGTATAGTAATTTGAGAAAGAAGCCATGACAACACATCTGTTTTTTTGTATCGCCCCTCTTCCGGAACACTTCCAGCCACCATGTCAAAAAGAGGGAGCAATTCAAAATGTTCCAAAATTTCACAGGCAGTCTGCTGGGGCTTTGAGGTGGCTACCATAGTAAGTTTACCGGATGCTCTTAGTTCCTGCAAAAGTGCTTTGATTCCCGGATAAGGAATGTTTTCAAATTTGCCTGTCTTGTTATAATAAGTGCGATAAACTTCTGTAGCCCGAGCACATTCTTCGGGTGAAAAATGATAAAATTTTTGAAAGGATTCCGGAAGAGGTGGTCCGATAAAGCAACACAATTGTTGCAAATCCTCTACTTCAATTCCAAAAGATTGTAAAGCAAAGGAAACCGCTTTCGTAATTCCCTTACTGGAATCTGTCAATGTTCCATCTAAGTCAAACAAAAATAATTTCTTTTCCATGGCTTGTATTACTCCTGATTCTCAAAACGAACAGCAATGGAATTTGCGTGAGCAGTAAGATGCTCTGCATTGGCAAATTGAATGATATCTTTATGAATTGGTTCCAAAGCTTCTTCCGAGAAAGAAATAATGCTGGATTTTTTGGTGAAATCATCCACATTTAATGGGGAGAAGAATTTGGCGGTTCCATTGGTTGGTAATACGTGGTTTGGACCGGCAAAATAATCCCCCAGAGGTTCACTGCTGTATTCTCCCAAGAAGATTGCCCCTGCATTTTTGATTCTTGTCATGGTATCAAATGGATTTTTGGTTATGATTTCCAAATGTTCCGAAGCAATCTCATTGGATGTCTCAATGGCAGATTTCATATCTGGTGCAATTAAGAGATATCCGTAATTATCAAGGGATTTACGAATGATTTCGGCACGACTTAAAGTTGCTAAAAATCCTTCGATTTCTTTTTCCACTTCTTTTGCTAAAGTTTCACTGGTTGTTACCAAAATAGCGGATGCCAGCTCATCATGCTCTGCCTGGGACAAAAGATCGGCAGCTACATATCTTGGATTAGCAGTTTCATCTGCTAAAACTAAAATTTCACTTGGGCCGGCAATGGAATCAATGCTGACATGGCCATATACCGCTTTTTTCGCTAAAGCAACAAATATATTACCGGGGCCACAAATTTTACATACTTTTTTGATGGATTCGGTTCCATAGGCAAGGGCACCAATGGCTTGAGCCCCTCCAACTTTATAAACTTCCGTTGCACCGGCAAGATGTGCCGCCACCAGTGTGGCAGGTGTCACTTTCCCATCTTTTCCCGGAGGAGTTGTCATGACAATCCGCTCTACTCCAGCTACTTTCGCCGGAATAATATTCATCAAAACGCTGGAAGGATAGGCTGCCTTTCCTCCCGGAACATAGACGCCTACACTCTCAAGAGGAGTTATGCGCTGTCCTAAAATTACACCATCTTCACGGGTTTCAAACCAACTGTTACGAAGCTGTTTCTCATGAAATTCACGAATATTTGTCAGAGATTTTTTCATGACTTCAATCAAAGAATCATCTACTTGCTCATAAGCTTCTTCAATTTCTTCTTTTGTGACAGCAATGGTTTCTTTTGTAATCTCCGCCTGATCGAACTTTTTCGTATATTCAAATAGCGCCTGGTCTCCTTTTTCTTTGACATCATTCAAAATGGCTGCAACCGTATCCTGATAGGAGTCATATTGATTGGGACTGCGCTTTAATAAATTCTCTAAAATATTATCTATGGAGGATTGGTCCAATTTTATACATTTCATAATGATCGCACCTTTCTATCTGATTATTCATTTTTATTACTCATTTGACAATGTATTTTTTAAGTCTTTTACGATTTTGGTAATGCGCTCACGCTGCATTTTCATACTGGCTTCGTTGACGATAACCCGAGCGGACAAAGGACATATTTCTTCCAACACTTCCAAGCCGTTTTCCCGCAGTGTAGAACCGGTTTCCACAATATCTACAATAACTTCAGATAAGCCCACAATAGGTGCCAGTTCCACAGAACCATTTAGTTTGATGATTTCCACATTTTGATGTTTCTTGTTGTAAAAATAATCTTTGGCAATTTTGGGATATTTGGAGGCCACGCGAATAATCTGATTGGTCTGTAGCAAGTCTTTAGCACTGGCAGGTCCGGCAACACACATTCGGCATTTTCCCAGGCCAAGATCCAATACTTCCAATATTTTTCGTCCTTCTTCCAAAATGGTATCACTTCCTACCACACCGATGTCAGCAGCACCATATTCTACATAGGTTGGAACATCGGAGGTTTTGGAAAGGAAAAATTTTAATTTTAGTTCTTCATTTACAAAAATCAGTTTTCTTGTGTCCTTATCTTTCATTTCTTCACAAGTAATTCCGGTTTGCTCCAATAATTTCAGGGTTTGTTTTGCCAGGCGCCCCTTTGCAAGCGCAATGGTAATATATTTCATTTAGATTCCCTCCATTCCGGCGAATCGGTGCTCGCACATTCATAAACTGTTTGTTTTCCGGCTTCAATATAGATGATTTTTGAAATCCGGTTGCGGGATGCGTATTCTTCATACACCTTCATTGGCGTGTCTGCATTTTTACGCATGGTAAGAACGCAAGAACCGTTCGCTCTGTTTTCATTGGCAACTTGAATGGCTTCCTTTCGATTGGCAGAACGGTATAAAACCAAAATATCGGAAGGCTCGGTTTCAATTTCTACTTCCTGACTTGCCAACGCATTCATCAATTGGTCTAATACAATGGCAAGTCCCACAGCGGAAGCTTTCTTTCCAAATTGTTCAATCAAATTGTCGTAGCGCCCACCTGTCACGAGGGCTTCGCCGGTTCCATATGTATAGGCTTTAAAAATAATGCCGGTATAATAATCATAATGATTTAACATACTGAGATCGTAAGTAATATTTTGCTCAAGACCATAACTTACTAAAATATCATATACGGTATCCAGACGATCCAGGGCTTCTATGGCTTCTTGTCCGGAGACACATTTTCTGGCAAATTCCAAGACTTCCTTACCACCAAATAAATCCGGCAGGCGAATCAGAAGTTCTTTTAAATCAGCAGAGATATTTTTGGTTTCCATCATTTCTTCTACTGCAAAGATATTTTTATTTGCCACATATTTTTTGTATTCTGTGATTTCTTCTTTATTAAAATGCGCCTCTTCTAAAATACCACGAATTAATCCGGCATGTCCTACATCGATTTTGAATTCTTTTAAACCGGCTTTTGCCAGACATTCTACCGTAAGAGCAATCATTTCCGCATCGGCATCGGAACTGCCATCGTTCATCAATTCTGCTCCGATTTGGAAAATTTCAGATAATTTTCCCTGATAGCCCCGACGATGAATAAATTTGCTTCCGCTATAGGAAAGGCGGATTGGCATGGTCTCCTGCTCATAATATTTGGCAACACACCGAGCGATGGATGGTGTAATATCCGGACGAAGAACCAGGGTGTTATTGTATTGATCGAAAAATTTAAACATATCAATAGATGCCACAGTTCCTCTTTCACGATTGAAAATGTCAAAAAATTCAAATGTTGGCGTCTGTATGTCTTTAAATCCATAGGATTTCATGATTTCATGAATGTCAGCCTTGATTTTATGACGTTTTTCACATTCAATACCATAGATATCCCGTACTCCTTCCGGGGTAAAAAGTAAATTTTGTTCGTAACTCATGGTTTTATTCTCCATTCTTTATTGATAAATTGCCGTTGGCATCTGGTTTTTCGGTTGATAACCGGCATCTTTTAATGCTTGTATAATAGACTCTTTGTGTTCGTGTCCAAAGGCTTCCATGGTAATAGTAAGTTCCACGGCGGCATTTCGGTTGATGCTGACAAACTGGTTATGTTCAAGACGAATGATATTTCCCTGCGCTTTGGCAATGACATCAGCCACATGCAAAAGTTCTCCGGGACGGTCCGGTAGTTCAACAGAAACGGTAAATACACGACCCCGTTGAATCAAACCATGCTGTACCACAGAGGCAATGGTTATGACATCCATGTTTCCACCACTAAGGATGGAGACTACTTTTTTGCCACGGATATCCATTTTTTTCAAAGCAGCGACGGTAAGCAATCCGGAATTTTCAACGACCATTTTATGATTTTCCATCATATCAAGGAAATTAACAATCAAATCATGATCATCCACGGTAATGATATCATCAATATTTTTCTGAATATATGGAAAAATATTGGAGCCCGGAGTTTTGACAGCGGTACCGTCGGCGATGGTATCCACTTTTAGCAAGGAAGTTACCTTTCCTTGTCTGAGGGATTCCTGCATACAATTGGCACCGGCAGGTTCAACGCCAATAACCGTAATATTGGGATTCAACAGTTTGGCAAGGGTAGAAACACCACAGGCAAGACCGCCGCCTCCAATAGGAACAAGGATAATATCAACGGTTGGCAGTTCTTTGAAAATTTCCATAGCAATGGAACCCTGTCCGGTGGCAACTACTTCATCATCAAAAGGATGAACAAAAGTATATCCATTTTCTTCTGCTAATTTCATGGCATGAGCACAGGCATCATCATACACATCCCCGTGCAATACCACTTCTGCTCCATAACTTTTTGTGCGATTCACTTTGATGAGTGGTGTTGTGGTAGGCATCACAATAACGGCTTTTACACCAAATAATTTGGCAGCATAAGCAACACCTTGTGCATGATTTCCGGCAGAGGCTGTAATCAGTCCTTTTTCTCTCTCCTCTTCGGAAAGGGTACTGATTTTATAATAGGCACCACGTACTTTATAAGCACCGGTATATTGCATGTTTTCCGGTTTGAAATATACTTTTGCACCGGTTTGTGCACTATAATATTCACTATAAATCAGATTGGTAGGAAGAATAACTTCTTTTACCCGCTCACTTGCTTCTTCAAATTTATCTAATGTCATCATGATTATATGACCTCCATCTTCTATTATTCGAATAAGGCATCCACAAAGGCATCCGCATCGAATTTTTGTAAATCATCTATTCCTTCACCGATACCAATATATTTGACAGGAATATTAAGTTCCGATTGAATGGCAATGGCAATACCACCCTTTGCGGTGCCATCCAGTTTTGTCAATATAACACCTGTAATATCCGTCACTTCGCTAAATTGCTTCGCCTGTACAAGGGCATTTTGGCCGGTTGTACTATCTACTACAATAAATGTTTCCAAATGGGCATCGGCATACTCATTTTCAATAATTTTATAGATTTTATGAAGTTCTGCCATCAAATTCTTTTTGTTGTGAAGGCGACCGGCGGTATCACATAAAAGCAAGTCGGTATTTCTTGCCTTTGCAGCGGCGACGGCATCGTAAACAATGGCAGCCGGGTCGGCACCTTCCTGACCGGCGATAATTTCCACACCGGCACGGTTTGACCACTCTTTAAGTTGGTCGATGGCACCGGCACGAAAGGTATCAGCAGCAGCTAAAAGCACTTTTTTGCCGGATTCTTTCCATTGATGGGCCAATTTCCCCACGCTGGTTGTCTTACCAACTCCATTTACACCGATAAAAAGGACAACGGATTTTTTATTTTCAAAATCATATGCATCTTCATGCACCCGCATCTGCTCTTTGATACTATCTTTTAGTAACTCTTTGCAGGATTCCGCTTCTTTGATTTTCTGCTCTTTGACTTTTGACTGCAAATCTTCGATAATTCGAGTCGTTGTATTTATACCGATATCGGCCATAATCAACTGCTCTTCCAATTCTTCATAAAAATCATCATCAATTTCAGAAAAGCCGGAAAAAACAGCATTCATTCCGGATACAAAAGAATCTCTTGTCTTTGTCAGACCATTTTTCAGTCGGCCAAAGAATCCTTTTTTTTCACTCATACAACCTCTCCTTTTTTCTCTTCATTTTTCAGCTGCTCTTCAATTAATTTAACAGATACCAATGTGGAAACACCTTTTTCCTGCATGGTAATACCATATAGAGCATCTGCAGCAGACATGGTACCCTGTCTATGGGTAATTACGATAAACTGGGTATGCTTCGTCAGTTTATGTAGATATTTAGCATACCTCTTTACGTTGGAATCGTCAAGTGCTGCTTCAATTTCATCCAGAAGACAAAACGGAGAAGGTTTTAAATTCTGAATGGCAAATAAAAGAGCAATGGCTGTCAAAGCCTTTTCTCCACCAGATAACTGCATCATGTTTTGCAATTTTTTTCCCGGCGGCTGGGCGATGATACGTATACCGGCGGTCAGAACATCTTCCTCTTCTACCAATTCAAGAGTTCCTTTTCCGCCCCCAAACAATTCACGAAATACTTTATCGAATTGCGATTTGATTTCCTGAAATTTTTCAGACAACTGGTTGCGCATTTCTTCATCCAGTTCTGCAATGATGTTTGTCAATTTTTCTTCGGATTCAATCAAGTCATCATGCTGTGTCTTTAAAAGTTCATAGCGTTCGCTGACATTTTTATAATCTTCAATGGCATTTACATTCACATCACCAAGGGAACGAATCTGATTTTTCGTATCCGTCACCTGATTTTTCATCCTTGTATAGGAAAGATTGCTTTCTTCTACATTTTCTTTGGCATTGTGATACGTAATCTCGTACTCTGCCCACATATAATTGACACGGGAGTCCAATTGATCTTCCAATTTTTCTTTTCTGGATTGTAAGCGGAAACATTCTTTATCCAGATTGCCAATCTGCTCCATCATTGCATTTCTACGATCAAAGAAATCCTTTTGGGAAACCAACAGACCTTCTTTTTGAGAAATTGCGTCTGTTATTTGTTGTTCAAGTTCCTCAATTTCCTTTTGACAAAGAAGCATGCGTTTTTCATATTCTTCAATATTTTTGTTCATCTGTGCTTCCTGTTCGTCAGAATTGGTTTGATTGGTAACATGAGAATGTAATTCTTCTTCCAATTCCTCGATTCTGGATTCAATTCTGGATAAATTTTCTTGGACAAATGTATTTTTCTCGGAAAAAGAAGCAATTTCCAATTTTAAGCGTGAAAGCTCGGATTGGAACTGCTCTAACTTTTGCTGTTCCTGTTCCATTTGATGGCTTACAGATTCTACCAGTTGTCTGGCTTCTTCGTTTTCTTTTTCACTTGTACCAATTTGTTCATTGATGCGTTCCAATGTCTCAGAAAGGATTTGTTTCTGATTTTCCAATTCCTTTCCATCATTGATGATGGAATTGTACTCTGCTTCCTGTTTCTCCTTGATGGACACTGCTTGTTCATACTTAATAGTGGCTGTATTTTCTTGGATTTCAAGCTCTTTTTGCAAAGTTGCCTTCTCTGCCGCCTTTTTTTCAAGTTTCTGAACATCTTCTTCTAATTTTTTGATTTTATCCCGGGATTTTGTCATGGTTTGCTGGATTTTTTCGATTTCTTCTTCCAATTTTTCCATTTCCCGACGGCGACCAAGGAGTTTACTGTTGTTTTTATAGGCACCTCCGGACATGGAACCACCGGGACTTAACAATTCTCCTTCCAGGGTAACGATACGAAGTGAATGCTTGTATTTGCGTCCTAATGCCATAGCATGATCAATGGTATCGGCAAGAACAAATCTACCCAGCAAGTATTGCACCAGACCTTCGAATTTTTCTTCTTTTTCAACCAAATCAGCAACACAGCCGATTACACCCGGCTCTGAAAAAATTTCCGGTTTCATCGAGTGTCCCGAGGAGGAAACGGTGGTTAAAGGCAAAAATGTTGCCCGACCAAATCGATTTTTCTTCAAATACCCAATCATTTCTTTGGCTGTATGTTCGTCTTCTGTTACAATATTTTGAATGCTTCCGCCTAAAGCTGTTTCTACAGCTGTCTCATATTTTTTATCTACCTGAATAATATCCGCAACCACTCCAACAATTCCGGAATTCGTCTCTTTTTTCTCCATGACACGCCGGATACTTTGTCCATAACCATCATAGCGTTCTGCAATGTTTTTCAAAGTTGCCAACTCTGAATTTTTCATATGGAAATCTTTTTGTTTTTGTTGAATCTGGAGTTCGATTCCCTTGATAAATTCCTTGGTATCGGATATTTTCTTTTGATATTCTTTTTGCTTTACATATTCTTCATCCAGTTTTTTTCGGATTTCCTCCAAAGCCTTTTCTTCTTTCTGCATTTCTTCCACGGCAGAAGAGACCTGACTTTTATTGGATAAGATTCGTTGATTCAATTCGGCCCTGCGAATGGAATTTTGCTCCATCATGGATTGAATTTTTTCATGTTCTCGTCCAATTTCTGATTTTTTCTCCATATTAGACATCAAAATATGATTTTGACTCAATATGGTTTCATTCATTTCATCAATGGATGTGGTTAATTGGGAAATAATCTCTTCCTTTTCTCTTTGTTGCGTTTGCATTTTTGCAAGAGAATCCATCCATTCTTTTTGATTCTTTTCATATTCCTGTTTTTCTTTCCCGGCTTCTTCTAATTCAGCTTTTACAGAAGCCATACGCTCTTCATGGAATTCTTTTCCCTGAGACAATGCAGTAAGTTTTTCTTTGGCAACACGGATTTCACTTTCAAATTGTGCCAAACTCAATTTGTCACGGTTGCTTTTTTCTTTTTTTGATTCGATGGATTCATCAAATTGACGAATCTGATTTTCCACGGTCTCGTATTCTTCTTTTGTGCTTTCCTGCTTTTGTTTGAGAGATTCTAATTCATTTTCTGTGTTATGAATATTGGTTCCGGTCTCCGTCAGTTCATCTTTCAAACTTTCATAATCTTGGATAAATAAAGAAATCTCGTACTTTTTTAATTCCTCTTTCAATCGCAGATATTGACGTGCTTTTTCCGATTGTTTTTCCAAAGGTCCTACTTGTTTTTCCAATTCGGCCAAAATGTCATTGACACGAAGAAGATTTTGACGTTCGGCTTCAAGATTTTTTTCGGCCGTACTTTTTCGTTTTTTATATTTTACTATACCAGCCGCTTCATCAAATAATTCACGGCGCTCTTCTGGTTTACCGCTGAGAATCTTGTCAATCTGTCCCTGACCGATGATGGAATATCCCTCTTTTCCAATACCGGTATCAAAAAACAGTTCCTGAATATCTTTTAAACGGCAGGCAGCACCATTTATTAAATATTCACTTTCCCCGGAACGATATACACGACGGGCAACCTGGACTTCTTCATAGGGAACATTTAATTTATGATCTTCATTGGAAATTGTAAGGGCAACGTAAGCATAACTTTGGGGCTTACGAAGCTCGGTACCGGCAAAAATGACGTCCTGCATACTGGCTCCACGTAACTGTTTGGCACTCTGTTCTCCAAGTACCCAGCGGACAGCATCGGCAACGTTGCTTTTTCCACTTCCGTTGGGACCTACAATACCGGTAATTCCATTATGAAATTCAAAAACTAATTTATTGGCAAAGGATTTAAATCCATGCACCTCAATACTTTTTAAGTACATTCATTCACACCATTCCTTATTTATTTCTGAGAGATAATATTGCCTGATACGCAGCTTCCTGCTCCGCAACTTTTTTACTTCTCCCTGTGCCCATACCAATTTGTTTTCCATTGATATAGCATGCCATTACAAATTCTTTGCAATGATCCGGTCCCTTCTCTTCGATGATACGATAAGAGAGTTCATGGGAACCTTGACTTTGAACCATCTCCTGCAAAATAGTCTTGCTGTCATAAAATAATTTTTTATGTTCGATATCGGAGAGAACATACGCATGAATAAAATGAGATGCTTCTTTCAATCCAGAATCCAGGTAAATGGCCCCAATCACGGCTTCAAAGGCATCCGATAAAATAGAATCTCTACCGGCTCCTCCGGTAGCTGCTTCACCTTTTCCTAAAAACAAAAAGGTTCCAAGTTCTATTTCACGGGCACATTGTGCAAGACTGCGTTCGCAGACAAGGCTGGCACGAAGTTTGCTCATATCGCCTTCCTCTGCCTTTGCCTGTTCATGAAAAAGAAAATCACTGCTTACCAGTTCCAGTACGGCATCTCCCAAAAATTCAAGACGCTCATTATTTTTTTCATAAGCAAGATGTTTTTCATTGGCATAAGAACTATGTGTCAATGCGTTTTGCAATAATGTCTTATTTTGAAATTGATATCCAATTTTTTCTTCGAATATTGATAGTTTCTTGTCTGTCATATCTAATCACATATACTTTCCTTGATTTTTTCATTGATTTTTTGCTTTTTAAAAGAAATACACTGTTTCAATGCGATTTCAATTTCTTTGCTTGAAGAATTACCATGGGCTTTTACAACAAGACCCTTCAATCCAAGAAGCGGAGCACCACCTTGGCTACTGGTATCAAATTGATTCTTCAACCCTTTTAAAGCCGGTTTTACAAGAACGGCTCCCAGTTTGGTTCGAGTGCTGGACATTAAGCCGTCTTTCAAAAGACCAAACATGGTCAAGGCGAGGCCCTCAAAAAACTTAAGGACTACATTTCCTACAAATGCTTCACAGACAATGACATCTGCTGCACCGCTTACCAATTCTCTGGCTTCCACACTGCCAATATAATTTATATTCTTACATTCCTTCATTAATGGCTTGGTATCTTTTACAAGCTGGTTTCCTTTTTCCTCTTCTGTACCAATATTTAGCAAAGCAACGGTTGGATTTTTCTTTCCCATTACATTTTCATAATAAATGGAACCCATTTGTGCAAATTGAACCAGATGCTCCGGTCTTGCATCTACATTGGCACCACAATCAATCAAAAGGGAAAAGCCTTTGGTAGTGGGGATAAAGGGAGCCAATGGTGGGCGTTTAATGCCTTTGAGACGTCCGACTACCAATTGACCGCCAACTAAAACAGCCCCTGTGCTTCCGGCAGAAACCACGGCATCTGCTTTTCCATCACGTACAAGTTTCATGGCAACGACTAAAGAAGAATCCTTTTTATCTTTAATGGCAACGGTGGGAACATCTCCCATATCAATAATCTCAGAAGCATGAACCACTTCAATGTCTTCTTTGGAATATTGGTATTTTTCCAATTCTTTTTGAATCAAATCTTGTTTTCCAACTAAAATAACACGAATTTCGTCGCTTGAATTTACAGCCTCTACAGCACCTTTCACGGTCTGCTCCGGAGCGTAGTCGCCGCCCATGGCATCCAATGCAATAATTACTTTTTCCATATGAATTCTCCTTTTATCTTTATTCGGATAGAAAGCCACCCTAAAAACAAGGGTGGCTTCTAGCATCAAATTTTTCTATAAAAAAATGATTGAAAGGTTTCCAAACCAAAAACATCCGAACCTATAATCTGCTCGGTGCTTCCTACAAAAAGCACACCATCTTTTTTTAATGACTGCGAAATGCCTTTGTATATTTGATCCTTTGCCTCTTCGGTAAAATAAATCAAAACGTTTCTGCACACAACCAAATCAAGGTTTCCCGGATACGTATCTGTTAATAGATTGTGCTCTCGAAAAGTAATACATTGTTTTAAAGAATCCGATACATGATAAAAACCAGATGTATCCTGCCTTAAAAACTTTTTCCGATATTTTTCCGGAAGGGATTTTATGCTCTTTGTATGATAGCATCCTTTTTTTGCGATGTCCAAAACTTCTTTATCCATGTCCGTGGCAATGATTTCAATTTGCTCCAATGGATAAAAATCACTGAATACCATGGCTAACGAATAGGGCTCGTCACCAGTGGAACATGCTGCACTCCAAATGCGGATGCTTTTCTTGGAATTCTTTAAAAGATGAGGAATAATGATATCTTCTAAAGTTTTCCACTGAGCCGGGTTACGATAAAACTCGGACACATTTATTGTCAAATATGTAATAAATGTATTGTAAATATCTCCATTGCGCTTAATTAACTGAAAAAACGCCTGCAAATTTTCACATTGATGACGTCCCATAAAACTTAGGATACGACGTTTCATCTGAGTTTCTTTATAACAATTTAAATCCAGTCCGGACAGTAACAAAAAATTTTTTTTGAATTCTTCATACTCATCTAGCATATCTATATCAAAACCTCAGTCGAATTCTTATTCTGCTTCTTCTGCTTGCTCTGCTTCCTCTTCGTCATTCGCTTCATTTTGCTGTTCAATCTCAAGAGCTTTGATACTCAAACTGATTTTCTTTGCTTCTTCATTGAAGTCAACGATTTTAGCTGTAACTTCCTGTCCGACATTCAATACATCGGATGGTTTCTCAACATGCTCGATGGAAATCTGAGATACATGAAGCAGCGCATCAATTCCTTCTTCCAGTTCAACAAAAGCTCCAAAGTCAGTCATACGGGCAACTTTACCTGTGACAACCTGTCCCTTTGCATATTTTTCAGATGCGTTTTTCCAAGGATTGTTTTCCTCTGTTTTCATGGTAAGTGCAATCTTGGAACCAGAAATGTCTTTAATCATAACATTTACTTTGTCGCCTACTTTAAACAGATTTTTTGGATCTTCTACACGACCCCAGCTCATTTCGGAGATATGAAGTAAACCATCAGCTCCTCCAAGGTCAATAAATGCACCAAAATCGGTAAGATTTTTCACCACTCCTTCTACCATCATACCAACTTCGATACGAGCAAGAAGTGCTTCCTGTGCCTCTTTTTTCTGTGCTACGATAAGTTGCTTGCGGTCACCGATGATTCGTCTCTTGCGAGGATTTACTTCCGTAAGAACGAATTCTACTTCCTGTCCTTCGTATTTGGACAAATCCTTCTCGTACATATCGGATACCAAACTAGCCGGAATAAATACACGACCCTCTCCGTAAGCAACACTTAAACCACCTTTTAACGCAGCAGTTACAGTTCCTTTCAAAACTTCGCCGCTTTCCATGGCTTCTTCGAAAATCTTGTTCATCTTATCCTGTTGCAATCTCTTGTAGGTAAGAAGAACCTGACCTTCTCCATCATTAACTTTCAGAACTTTTACTGTGAGCTTATCATCAACTTTAACTTCTTTTGTCAAA
>JALEKC010000084.1 GCA_022769325.1 Eubacterium sp.
GAACGTAAACCGCTTAACGGTGGTTTCGTTTGCTCAAATTTTAGTTTCATTATTTTCAAGGTACAAACTAGTGCATTGCACTGCAAAAATATATGCATAACAAGTCCTACAAAAAATTAGGGATTTGTTGAGCAGACACTAGTTAATATTTTAAACCTTTTTTTGTACGTGTCAAGGAAAAATTTTCTTGCATGTTTATCGCAAATATTATATACTTAAATCAGAGACCATACGACTGGCGGAAAAGTAGGAATACCTACGGGGAGTATGGTGAAAAAAGCCGACCGCCTGGGCAGACCACACAGGGTTTCCCAGGTGGTTTTTTCATTTAATAAAAAGAAAAGGAGAGAAATTAATGCAGATGTTATCATTGGAAAAAGAATTGAAAGAAAATGCTTATCCCGGACGCGGAATTGTAATCGGAAAATCACCCAATGGAAAGTATGCAGTGACCGCATATTTTATTATGGGACGTAGCGAAAACAGCCGAAATCGTGTATTTGTAGAGGATGGCGACGGAATTCGTACACAGGCATTTGACCCATCAAAACTCAGTGATCCAAGTTTAATTATCTATGCACCGGTTCGTGTTCTTGGCAATAAAACCATTGTAACCAACGGTGACCAGACAGATACCATTTACGAGTTGATGGACAAGCAGCAGACCTTTGAGCAGGCACTTCGCACGAGAGAGTTTGAGCCGGATGGACCAAATTATACCCCTCGAATTTCCGGAATTATGCATGTGGAAAATGGAGAATACAATTATGCCATGTCTATTTTGAAGAGCAACAATGGAAATCCGGATGCCTGCAATCGCTATACATTTGCTTATTCCAATCCGGTAGCAGGAGAGGGTCATTTTATTCATACTTATATGTGTGATGGAAATCCATTGCCAAGTTTTGAAGGAGAGCCAAAGTTGGTGGAAATGTCAGATGATATGGATTCCTTTACCAACATGCTGTGGGAAAGTCTCAATGAAGATAACAAAGTTTCCCTCTTTGTAAGATACATCGACATTGCAACAGGAGAAACAAAATCTACTATCGTAAACAAAAACAAATAGAAAGGACGAAAATCATGAAAGAATTAGAACTGAAATACGGATGTAATCCAAATCAGAAACCATCTCGTATCTATATGGAAAATGGCGAATTGCCCATTAAAGTGTTGAATGGAAAACCGGGTTATATTAACTTTTTGGATGCTTTCAACGGTTGGCAGCTGGTAAAAGAATTGAAAAAAGCTACGGGACTTCCGGCAGCTACCTCTTTTAAACATGTTTCTCCGGCAGGAGCAGCTGTGGGACTTCCACTTAGTGAGGTAGAATCCAAAATATATTGGGTAGATGATTTGGGAGAATTGTCTCCTCTTGCCAGTGCTTATGCAAGAGCTAGAGGCGCAGACCGTATGTCATCTTATGGCGATTTTATCGCTCTTTCCGATGTATGTGATGTATCTGCAGCCAAATTGATTAAGCGTGAATTTTCCGATGGAATCATTGCTCCGGGTTACGAGCCGGAAGCATTGGAAATTCTGAAAGAAAAGAAAAAAGGAAGCTATGCAATTATTGAAATAGACCCAAATTATGAGCCAAATCCAATCGAGCATAAAGAAGTTTATGGTATCACCTTTGAGCAGGGACGCAATGAATTGAACATCGACAAAGATTTCTTCAATAATATTGTGACAGAAAATAAAGATTTACCGGATTCTGCTAAAATTGATATGGCAATTGCCATGATTACGCTGAAATATACACAGTCCAATTCCGTGTGCTTTGTAAAAGGCGGACAGGCTATCGGTATCGGTGCCGGACAGCAGTCTCGTATCCACTGTACACGACTTGCCGGAAGTAAGGCAGACAATTGGCTTCTCCGTCAGTCTCCACAAGTACTTAACCTTCCTTTCAAAGAGGGATTGAAACGTGCGGAAAGAGACAATGCCATCGATAATTATATCGGAGAAGATTTCATGGATGTTATTGGCGATGGATGCTGGGAAAAATATTTCACAGAAAAACCTCCGGTATTTGAGAAAGAAGCAAAAGAAAAATGGTTGAAGGAATATGCCAAAGATGTTACTCTTGGTTCCGATGCCTTCTTCCCATTTGATGACAATATTGAGCGAGCATATCGCAGTGGAGTAAAATACATCGCACAGCCTGGCGGTTCCATTCGCGATCAGGACTGTATCGATGCATGTAATCGTCATGGAATGGTAATGAGTTTCACAGGAATTCGTTTGTTCCATCACTAATGTGTTAACGAAATAAAACGCAATTTCCGCTTTCTCGATAATAGCGGATGCGTTCTTCAAGGGCCGCACGACCACAGCCGAGTTTCTCTCCCAGACAATCCAGGCAGAGAAATTCGGTGGCTGTGCGGTCTATTAATTTCATATAAATTGCTTTTTCGTCACTGGACAGACGAGAATTACATTCTTTACAAATCTGATAAAAATTTTCCATAATTTCGTACCTATTGCGTAACTATTTTTGCCCGAACCACGACACAATCACAGGAAGGAACTGTGATGGCAAACCTCTCTTTATACGTGCCAATATTCTGATGTGAGAAGCAGTCATAAAGTGACAATGCGATTCCGGATGAATAAGAAATACCCATGTCCCAAAACTGCAAAGTCAGTTCCCTGGCTGTGTCGGAAAGATTAAATAGACCGATGGCAACATCACCATCTGCCAATGCTTTTACTAAAACAAATGCTTCATTTTCATGAAACCATTGAGGCTCCACTTTAACACGGTAAGCACCACGGACTTCCGGGTCCTGGTTAATGGAAAGAAGGTCCCTGTTCTGCAATAAATCTTTGGTAAAAGAATCAGCTTTGCGTATGTCACAGCCAATCATCAGAGGCGAGCCCATCATGCACCAAAGAGCAAAATGAGTTTTGTATTGCGTATCGGTACAGCCCCCAATTTTTCCGATAAATTCGTCGTTGCTGCCACCGTGCATGCCCACAACCAGCATATCCATATCGTTGTGACAATAATTTCCGGTATAACATTCTTTGTCAATTTGGGAAAGGGCAATTTTGCAAATCGATTCCCAATTATCCTGAATATCCGGTGTGGAGCGATAGGAGTGGGCACCGGATTCACGAATCCAGTGATGCACATTATCTTCGCCCCAATTGCAGGCGGAAAATAAAATATCACGTCCACAATTTTTCAGGGCAAGACTCATGCGTTTGTACAAAAGTTCACCAGACATATGGCGGGGTTTGAAACAATAATCATATTTTAAATAATCTACATCCCAAGAAGCAAATTGTCTGGCGTCCTGAAATTCGTGCTCAAAACTTCCCGGAAATCCGGCACATGTGTGAGTTCCGGCACAGGAGTACATGCCAAATTTTAATCCCTTTGAATGAATATAATCGGCAACTGCCTTGATTCCATGAGGAAATTTTTTGGGGTCCGCTACTAAATTGCCGTCTTTATCGCGTTCACGAAGACTCCAACAATCATCAATGACAATATACTC
>JALEKC010000127.1 GCA_022769325.1 Eubacterium sp.
CTAGTATTATCATTCTGAGAATGATATAATAGAAAGAGAATAAAGCAAAGGTGAGAAAAAATATGAGTCATAAAATAATTGCAGTGGCAAACCAAAAAGGAGGCGTAGGAAAAACTACGACTACAATTAATTTATCTGCCGCATTAGCTGAAAAAGGGAAAAAAGTATTAATGATTGACTTGGATCCTCAGGGCAATGCATCAAGTGGATTAGGTGTTAATAAAGATGAATTAGAAGTAAGTATCTATCATTTAATGATTGGTTCAAATTCTTTTGATGAGTGTGTACAAAAAAATGTATTGGAAAATCTTGATGTTTTACCGGCAAATGTAAATCTTGCAGGTGTGGAAATTGAAACATTGGATATGGAAGATAGAAATTACATATTATCAAAAGAAATTAATAAAATAAAAGATAGTTATGATTATATTCTAATTGATTGTCCACCATCATTGAATTCATTGACAATAAATTCAATGACAACAGCGGATTCTGTATTGGTACCGATTCAATGTGAATTTTATGCATTGGAAGGACTGAGTCAGCTTATTTATACAATTGAACTTGTAAAAGATAGATTAAATCCAAATCTTACCATGGATGGTGTGGTATTTACGATGTATGATGCCAGAACAAATTTGTCCTTGCAAGTTATTGAAAATGTAAGAGAAAATTTGAATCAAAAAATTTATAATACAATAATTCCAAGAAGTGTGCGATTGGCAGAGGCACCTAGTTATGGATTACCTATTAATATTTATGATAGAAAATCAACGGGTGCGAAGGCTTATTGTGCTTTGGCAGAGGAAATTATTGAGAGAGGGGACGAATAAAAATGGCAAAGAAAACTGGTGGTTTAGGAAAAGGGTTAGATACATTAATTCCACCTAAAAAGGAAACAAAAAAAGAAGTTGTAGAAGTAAAAAAAATAGAAGAATTTATTGATATTAATAAGATTGAACCAAATAAAGAGCAACCAAGAAAATCCTTCAATGAAGATTCATTGATTGAATTATCGGAATCCATCAAACAACATGGAATCGTTCAGCCCTTAGTGGTAACAAAGAAAGATGACTACTTTGAAATTATCGCCGGAGAGAGAAGATGGCGTGCTGCAAAGAAAGCAGGATTAAAAGAAGTTCCTGTTGTAGTGAAAGACTATTCGCCACAGGAAATTATGGAAATTGCTCTAATTGAAAATATTCAGCGAGAAGATTTGAATCCTGTGGAAGAAGCGATGGCATATCAGCGATTGATAAAAGAATACGATTTGAAGCAGGATGAGGTAGCAGAACGAGTTTCAAAAAGTCGTACGACAATTACAAATTCACTTCGGTTATTGAAATTGGATGACAGAGTTCAAGATATGTTAATTCAAGAATCAATTTCTAGTGGACATGCAAGAGCACTTTTAGCTGTAAAAGAAGGAGATGAGCAATATAATCTTGCAATGAAAATCTTCGATGAAAAACTTAGTGTGCGAGAAACAGAGAAATTGATAAAATCTTTGAATAAAGTCAAAAGTGAAAAACCAAAGAAAAAAGAATTAGCAAATGACTTTGTTTATCGTGATTTGGAAGAAAAATTGAAAATGATTACGGGAACAAAAGTTGTAATAAACCGGAAAACAGAGAAAAGCGGTAAAATTGAAATTGAGTACTATAACCAGGAAGATTTGGAAAAGATTATTCAATTTTTTAAATAGAATATATGTTCGATAAAGGAGAAAAAACATGTTTCGATTTAGTGACTACGGAATAGAATCTGATATTGTAATATTGGCAATGATAGCAGTTTTCACTGTACTTCTCATTTTGCTTATTGTAGCTTTTGTTAAAATAGGAAAAATGAAGAAAGCATATGTAGCATTTATGGAAGGGGAAGATGGAAAATCATTGGAAGAAACTTTCCATAAAAAGTTTGAAAATATGGATTCGATTAATGAAGAATTAAAGAAGATTCAAAATCATTTGGAACTGGTGGATGAAAACCTTCTTCAAACCTATCAAAAAGTAAGTATTGTAAAATATGATGCATTTAAGGAAATCGGAGGAACATTAAGTTTTGTTCTCGTAATGCTTACCAAGGACAACGATGGTTTTATTTTAAATTCTATGCATTCAAATAGTGAAGGGTGTTATACTTATATAAAAGAAGTAAAGAGTGGAGAAGTATTTGTAGCACTTTCTGAGGAAGAACGACAGGCTTTGGAGGAGGCGAAAGAATCCTAAGGGGTTCTTTTGTTTCCAAAAAAGGACAAAAAAAAGCCCTTACCCAGCAGTAGCAGTTCTGCCAAACAAGGACTCGGGAGTACGCCTTTGGGGGTTCGAACCCCAGACACCCTGATTAAGAGTCAGGTGCTCTACCAACTGAGCTAAAGGCGCATATCTAATCGCAAAAACTATTATATAACATTTATTATAAAAAAGCAAGTATAAATTGAAAAAAATTTTAAAAGGGAAGAAAATATATGAGTAAAAATCGAAAAATATGTAAAAAAATAAGTGAAATATTGAAGGCAATTCTTTCAAATATCGGCTCAGTATTGCTGATTTTGGGACTTTGTACCGTTGTAATTGCTATCATATTAAATTGGGAAAGCGTTATGGGAGAAATTCAGCGTTTTATAAAAATAATTATGCCCTTTATTTTTGGATTAGTTTTGGCATTTTTGATTAATCCTATGGTAGAAAGCGTAAAAAAAGTATTAGAAAAGGTAATATTTAAAACAAATCATAAAAAAGCATGTAAATATACCAGCGTGGCACTCTCTTATATTATTCTAATTGGAATTTTGGCAATTACAATGGTATATATTATTCCACAGATTACAGAAAGTGTGAAAGAACTTACCAAGTCTCTGGGAAATGGATATAATTATATCATGCATAATGGAGATAAAATACAAGAAAAATATCCATTTTTACCAATGGAAGATATCACATATTTAATTGAAAAAGTGGTTCCGGAAAGTATATTTAATTATGGAACCGGTATGGCAAAAATTATCTTTCCGTATATATATAATTTGTCAGCATCCTTTATATCCGGATTTATCAATGTGATTTTTGCCATTGTAATTTCCGTATATCTTATATTAGATAAAGATAAAATGGTAAAAGAGATACGCAGATTAATATATGTATTTTCATCAAAAGAAAAAGCACCATATATTTGGAATACATTTTGTCAATGTAATCACATTTTTAATGGTTTTTTATATGGAAAGAGTGTAGATTCACTGATTATTGGAATATTATCACTCATTGCAATGAGTATCATCGGTTTGCCTTATGCATTGTTGCTAAGTGTAATTGTGGGTGTTACTAATATGATTCCATATTTTGGACCATTTATGGGAGCAATTCCGGGAGTGATTATATATTTGGTAATCGAACCAAAATATGTAATTATATATGTGATAATGATACTTGTATTGCAGCAGTTTGATGGGTTGTATCTAGGTCCTAAAATACTTGGAGATTTGACAGGAATCAAACCACTTTGGGTTATTTTCGGAATCACTGTCGGAGGTGCCTATTTTGGTGTTCTTGGTATGTTTTTGGGAGTTCCTGTCGTCGCAGTTATTATGCACATTATCAACGTAATAATGGAAACAAAAATGAAAAAAAGAATGTTAAAAGATATTCAAACACGAAGAAATAACGAGAATAAATAAATTTATTTTAATAATTTTTCAATATAACAAATCGAATCAACGATACAATCAATTCGCTTTTTCAGGCAGGGCTTTTTTAGAATAAAACGACGAATGGATGCATGAAAAGATTTCATAACAATCTCCGATTACATTTTATTCTAAATATATGCCGTGCCGGGAAAAAGGTTACCGATATGCCACAAGACGATGGATTGGAAAACCTTTGGCAGAAAATTTTTCTTCATATTCGGTCATAATGTTATTTTGTGCAAATTCGCTATGATGGAGATCGTAAGTAATATCTTTTAATTTCCAGGGAGATGTCTCACCAATTGTTTCGACAGAATAGTCAAATAAAGTTCGGTTGTCCGTTTTAAAACAAATGACACCTTCCGTGCTCAAAATTTCATTGTAGAGAGATAAAAAGACAGGGGATGTCAAACGACGTTTGGCATGTCTTTCTTTTGGCCATGGATCGGAAAAATTTAAGTAAATGCGTTGAATTTCACCGGGTGCAAAAACATCCAAAAGATTTTTTGCATCCATACGGATGAAGTAAAGATTGGAAATGTCTTTTTCCTGCCTCTTTTCAATGGCACGGTAGAGAACACTGGAGTAGAGCTCTATTCCAATATAGTTTACTTCCGGATTCTGTTCTGCCAGTGTATGAATAAATTTTCCCTTTCCCATACCTATTTCAATATGGAGAGGGTAATCATTTTCAAAAAAAGTATGCCATTTTCCTTTGTAATCCTCCGGTGTTTGAATTACAAATTCGCTGGATGCAATAAATTCTTCTGCTCCTTTGATATTGCGAAGTCTCATAATAATCCTCCAAGTCAGTTTTTGTATGCTGCTTCGTGCAAGCACAAGCGTTGCTGGGCTCATTATAACATATAAAAAATGATTTTTGAAGAAATTTATATAAATTTACAAGTTTGTATTGGAAAATAAAGAAAAATCGTGTATGATTAGTATAGGACATTAGAATAAATATAAAGAGGGAACGAGATGGAGGATAAGAAAATAATTCTGATTTCTGTAAGTGAACTGGAGCCTGGGATGATTGTTGCCAGAGATATTTATACAAGAAATAATCAATTATTGGTGCCTCAGGATTCAGAGATTACGGAAGAACTCATAGCAAGAATGACCTTTTTTGGTATAATGAGTGTGCGAATTTATGCCAATGATGATATAGAAGAGTCAACAACAGAGGAAGATGAAAATCAGATATATATGACACAGCAGGAAAAAGAGGATTTTGCTGTATTTAAAGAAAATTATGAATTAACGATGGATCATGTATCAGATAATCTGAACCATTTTCTTAAGACTGGAAATGAAATTGATGCAAAAGAATTAGTTGAAAATGTAGATAAATTGATGTTTCAGTCAAAAAACAGATATGAAATTATAAATATGGTGCATAATATACATTCCTTTGATGATGAGACATATCGACATTCCCTGAATGTTGCCATGATAAACAGTGTATTTGCCGGATGGCTTCATATGTCAGATTATGAGAGAAAACAGTTGATTCTTTGTGGATTATTTCATGATATTGGAAAACTGTTGATTCCGAAAGAGGTATTGCGTAAGCCTAGTAGGCTAACGGAAGAAGAATATGAAATTATAAAAAAACATCCTTTGCTTGGGTATGAAAAAGTAAAAGATTTAAATTTACCGGAATCTGTAAAACGAGTTGTTTTGATGCATCATGAAAGAGCAGATGGAAGCGGGTACCCATTTGGATTTAATATCAAGGAAATTGATCCCTATGCAGCTATTACGTCCATTTCGGATGTATATGATGCAATGACCGCCAATCGTGTATATCGACATGGAATGAGTCCATTTGATGTCATAGATATATTCGAGAAAGAGGGAAAAAAGCAATTCAATCCTATGTTTTTAGTTCCTATTTTAAATAATTTGACCAATACCTATCTGCAGCATCATGTAGAATTAAATAATGGAATGTCAGGAAAAATCGTATGGATAAATAAAAGCGAATTAGCATGTCCTATGATTGCAATAGATGATGAAAAATTTATTGATTTATCAAAAGAGCGGGACATAAAAATAACACAAGTTCTATAGATAATAAAAATGTAAGATGAAAAGGAAGGATAAAAAAGTGAAACATCCAATAAAAGTAATGGTAAAAAGGTGGATAAAGGGGATTTGTCTCGGAGCAGCGGTACTTTGTATTCCTATAGGGGCAGATGCTGCCGCAGGGCAAAAGGATTTAAAAGTATCCGCGGAGGCAGCCTGTGTTATGGATTTACAGTCCGGTACGGTATTATATGATAAGAATATGAATAAAAAAGAATATCCTGCCAGTATTACAAAAATAATGACAACATTGGTGGCAATGGACAACTCCTCTTTATCAGAGACCGTCAAGTATGACGACCGGGCTTATACAAATTGGGAGAGCCGGGCATCCAACATAGGAATTGTGGATGGCGAAAAATTGAGCATGGAAGATAGTTTGTATGCCATTATGCTGGCATCTGCCAATGAAGTCTGCAATGGAGTAGGTATTCATGTAGCAGGTAGTATCGACAATTTTGTGGCAAAGATGAATGAAAAAGCTACAGAATTAGGATGTAAAAATACGCATTTTATGAATCCCAATGGTTTGTGGAATAAAGATCATTATACTTCTCCTTATGACATGGCTTTGATTGGAAGAGCAGCGATGCAAAATGAAGATTTTCGGACCATTGCTTCTACCAAATATTATGATATCGGGAAGTCAAATAAACGAAAATATATTGACCCCATGGCAAATCATCATAAGATGTTGAATTCCGGAGATATGCCTAAATACGCATATAAATATTGCATCGGAGGAAAGACAGGATATACAGATAAATGTCGTTATACACTTGTAACTTTCGCAAAAAAAGGAAATATGGAACTGGTATGTGTTGTTATGCGAGTAGATGGTTCACCATATATGGGTACCAATGCTTATACCGATACTACCAGATTGTTTAATTATTGTTTTGAAAATTATGAAAAGACAATGATTCAGGATGATTCTGCAAATGAAATAAACAAAGAATATCTATTTACCAACTTCAGTCCATTTTATAGCAAAGACACCAGTTCCCTGCATGTGGATGAAAATGCCGGAGTTATTTTGCCAAAGGGAGTTACACTTGAACAGACTGAAAAGAAAGTGACATATCTTCCAAAACCGGAAGTACAAAATGGAAAAAATGTCATAGGAAAAATATCCTATATCTATCATGGCGAGGAAGTTGGGGGTGCAAATATTTACTATGATGAAACCAATGCAGCGACATTAAAAGACAGCATCAATATGAGTGAGTGGTTTGAAGAAGCAGTGGAGACAGCAAATAAAGAAAAATTTCCGGTTAAAAAATTAATTCTCTTAATTATTCTGTTTTTGTGTGTTGTAGGTGTAACAGTTATCTGCATATTACGGATTCGAGGATATCAGCAAAAAACACAAAATCGGCGTCATTATCGGAAAACCAGAAGACACATGAGAAAAAAAGACCTTGATTTTTATATCAAACGATGAGAAAAGAGTTATTCACAATATAATAGTATATTGTGGATAACTCTTTTCCTATTAACAACTTAAAGGATTAATTGTTTTTAATATTATCAATATCATTTTTAAGACGTTCAATTTGATTTTTTGCTTCTGTGATGCGATCCATGTCCCCTAAAAATGGATCAGATGAATCGTTTTTGTGAGCCTCATAGTATTTTTTTCCCATGTCCAGATAAGTACGCTCTATCATTTTTTCCTGACTGCGAATTTGCCCATTGAGGGAGGAAATTTCAGAAATTTCCTTTGCTTTGTCAGTAATGCCATCTGCCGTATTATTTATAACATCGGATAATTTGTCAAAAAAACCAGCCATAATGGTATCTTCTCCTTTCAAAAGAATTGATTGTTAGTTAGTGTCTGCTTAGTACAAAATAAAATTGCCTTAAAGCATTGAAAATGCTGACTTTATAACCATTTTATAGTACAATAGAAGTGCAAAGAAATATGCTCTTTCACAATAAAAAGCTTGAACTTGAGGAGAATGGTTATGTATAAATTTGATAAAAATCATCAGTTTAGACTTGCAGATTATAATCAGCAAGAATATAAGCGTATTTCTTACCTTTAAAAAGTGTACCATTCACAGCAGTAACTGCCTTTGAAAGTGTATCTTCAAAATAGTTTGTTCCTTTGCGATATTTTTGCTTTGCATCATAAGCAATAGCATAACCTTTTGGTTGATTATCCAGCACATGACACCAGATATTAACTAAAGTAAGAACATTTTCAAGTTCATATTTTGCAAAATTATCACCAAGTGAACTATAATTAGTGTCTGCTTAGTACAAAATAAAATTGCCTTAAAGCATTGAAAATGCTGACTTTATAACCATTTTATAGTACAATAGAAGTGCAAAGAAATATGCTCTTTCACAATAAAAAGCTTG
>JALEKC010000168.1 GCA_022769325.1 Eubacterium sp.
AACGTGAAGAATTTGGTCTGCCAATAAAAGACACTAAGAAATAATCGAGAGAGGAGAGTATAGAATGAAGTTTCTTGGAAAGTATATGCAAATTAAGAAACGTGATATCGGGATTGCCTGGAAAAAGGCAAAGATGTCTAAAACCTGTTATCTGTTCTTGTTGCCATATTTTATTCTGTTTACAGTGTTCTATGTGTTGCCTGTATGTATGTCTGTATTTTATAGCTTTACATACTACAACGTATTGGAACCAGCGAAATTTATCGGCGTTGAAAACTATATCGATCTGCTCCTCAATGATGATGTGTTCCTGATTGCAGTTAAGAATACATTCTTATTGGCAGCGATCACTGGTCCGCTTGGATATATCATGGCATTCTTGTTTGCCTGGTTTATCAACGAACTGCCGCGTTTCGTTCGTGCATTTGCCGTTATGGTATTCTATGCACCGACGATTTCCGGTCAGGCATACCTGATCTGGTCTATCCTGTTCAGTGGAGATGCTTACGGATATGTAAACGGATTTTTATTGAAATTTGGTATTATCAACGAGCCAATCCTATGGCTGACGGATACCAAGTACATGATGAATGTAGTTATTATAGTAGTACTTTGGATGAGTCTTGGTACCGGATTCCTTTCTTTCGTAGCCGGTCTGCAGGGTATCGATGCTTCGCAGTTTGAAGCCGGATATGTGGACGGTGTAAAAAACCGTTGGCAGGAATTGTGGTACATTACCCTTCCTAATATGAAACCAATGCTTTTGTTTGGTGCCGTTATGGCGATTACACAGTCTTTTGGTGTAGCTGACGTTACCATGGCACTTTGTGGATACCCAAGTACCGATTACGCGGCACGAACCGTCGTAACTCACTTGGTCGACTATGGTACCACGCGATTTGAGATGGGTTACGCATCCGCGATAGCAACGGTATTGTTCGTAGTTATGATTTTGTGTAATAAGGCGATTCAAGCCTTGCTTAGCAAAGTTGGAACTTGATAGGAGGTATAACAACGATGAAATTAATCAAAATCAAAAGGAGAAAACCAAATCGATCCGTTGGTGGAGACATCGGAATCTACATTATGTTGATTCTGTTTGGTATATTCTTTGTTATGCCCCTTGTGTATACCATTTGCAGTGCGTTTAAACCACTGGATGAGATTTACCTTTATCCACCAACTTTCTTTGTAAAGAACCCGACGTTTAATAACTTCCAGGATATGCTGGTGGTTATGTCCAGTTCCTATGTACCATTTACACGATACATATTTAATACGGTATTTACTACTTTAGTAGGTACGGTAGGACATTTGATTTTCGGTTCTATGGCAGCATATGTACTTGCAAAATATGATTTTCCGGGTAGCAAAGGTTTCTTTAATCTTTGTGTAACCGCTATCATGTTCAATGCATATGTACTTCAGATTCCAACCTATTTGATTATGTCAAAACTCGGATGGGTTGATACATATGCCGCTTTGATTGTACCAGCATTTGCGCTTCCTATGGGATTGTTCCTGATGAAACAGTTTATGGAACAGATTCCGGATGCCTTGATTGAGGCAGCAAAAATCGATGGTGCGAAAGAAGGAAGAATTTTCCTTCAGATTGTCATGCCAAACGTAAAACCAGCTTGGTTGACAGTAACCATCTTCTCAGTACAGAACCTTTGGAATATGAAAGGTCAGATTTATATTTATTCTGAGGAGTATAAAATGCTTCCTTATGCATTGCAGCAGATTATGTCTGCCGGTGTTGCCCGTGCAGGTGTAGGTTCTGCGGCAACCATGGTAGTTATGATGGTTCCGATTATTATATTTGTGCTGGCACAGAGTAATATTCTTGAGACGATGGCTAGTTCAGGTATCAAAGACTGATAAAGGAGGATGAAAATGAAAGTATGTAAAAAACTAACTTCTGTTTTTGCAATTGTACTGATTCTGTCTCTCTTTATCGGTGGGACAGGTGTAAGTGCAGCAACGAGTTCCGATGGAAATCATTATACATATATTTATGATTGCTGGGGATATGACAGAGAGTCGCCGGATGCTTATTCCGTAACCCGTATTATTACCGGTTCGGATTATGAGTGTGGAAACTTTAAAGAGCCTCAGGGAATGTATGTCAATGGCACGGATCTTTATATTGCAGACACAGGTAATAATCGTGTTGTAAAAATGTCATATGAAAATGACAAGATTATTGAGAAAGCGGTTGTAAATGAATTTACCAATCAGGGAAAAAAAGATTCTCTGAGTGGTCCGCAGGATGTGTTCGTCGATGACGAAGGCGAAATGTATATTGCAGATACAGGCAATAAACGTATTGTTCATCTGGACGTTAATAATAATGTGATTAAGATTATTACAAAACCGGATGATGAAACTTTTGACCAGTCCACAGACTTTCTTCCACAGAAACTTGTTGTGGACAGTTCAAGACGTATCTTTACACAGGTACAAAATGTAAACAAAGGATTTATGGAATTTGCCAGTGACGGATCCTTTACCGGATACGTCGGAGCAAGTAAAGTAACCTATAACTTCTTCCAGTATTTGTGGAAAATGGTTGCCAGTAAAGAACAGAGAAGCCAGATGGAACTTTTCGTTCCAACAGAGTATAGCAATCTTTGCCTTGATTCCGAGGGATTTATCTATGCTACTATAGGTAAAACTGGTGAAGATGTAAGCCCTCAGAATTCACAGCCGATTCGAAAATTGAATGCAAAGGGAACCGATATTCTCATTCGAAATGGTTATGAGGAGCCATATGGTGACTTGCGTTGGACACAATCCGGAGAGATGAAGGGTGCTTCTAAGTTTGTAGATATTGCATGTTTGGATAATGATGTATATTACGCTCTTGATAATACAAGAGGTCGTGTATTTGCTTATGATTTCCAGGGTAATATGCTTTATGCATTTGGTGGCCATGGATATAAAGCAGGATTTTTCATCAACCCGATGGCAATTGAGGATTTAGGTGACACATTGCTGGTTCTTGATTCCACATTGGGAACCATTACCCAATTTACTCTGACTGACTATGGAAAATATATTAATCAGGGTCTGAGTGAGTATAAGAGAGGCGATTATGATGCTTCTGCTGCTACATGGCAGAAAGTATTGAAATTAAATGGTAACTACGACCAGGCATACATCGGTATCGGCCGTTCACTCCTTCGTCAGGAAAGTTACAAAAAAGCCATGGATTACTTTGAATTGAAGTTGGATTCCACAAACTATTCTAAAGCATACAAATTGTATCGAAAAGAATGGTTTGAAAATAATATCCTGATTATTTTGATTCTTCTTGCAGTTGTAATTGTAGTGGCATTTGGTGTCGGATTTGTGAAGAAGGCTAGAAGGGAGGTAGAGAAAGGATGAGTATGAAACAACGTATTCTGAATAAAGAGAGTTGGAGTGCTTATCTGAAATCTTTACGTTATGCACTGCACTGTTGTGTTCGTCCTTTTGACGGCTTTTGGGATTTGACTCACGAAAAGAGAGGTTCTGTAGGTGCTGCAAATACCATTGTGGTTTTAGTATTACTTACAAATCTATTAAAACTTGGATTTACCAGTTTTATTTTCCAACCAGTCAATTGGAATGAAGTTAACCTTCTTTTAGAGATTATGACATTTTTGTTGCCTTTTGTGGTATATTGCGTGGCAAACTGGTGTCTGACAACTTTGTTTGAAGGAAAAGGAACTTTGAAAGATATTTACATGGGTACGGCTTATGCCATGACTCCTTATGTAATTATTCAGTTGCCTTTGATTGTATTAAGTAACGTGGTAACCGAAGAAGAAGGTGCATTTTATACCTATTTTGGATATTTCTCCATGGTTTGGTGTGGGCTTTTGATTATGGCATCAGTTATGATGATTCATGACTTCCTCTTAGGAAAAGCATTTGCATCCCTTGTTTTTACAGCAGTTGGTATGTTGGTTATCGTATTCCTGCTGGTTCTCTTCTTTAGTTTGATTAGTGATGGTTTCTCATATTTCTATTCGATATATAAGGAAATCATTTACAGATTCTATTAATTTGGAAGGAGGGCAATGTTAAGAATGAAAAAGAAATTTGGTTTGCTTTTAGTTGCTGCGCTGGCTTCCTTCGCATTAGTAGGTTGTGGTGAATCTACGACGAGTCACAAGGAAATGACATCCTATACCAATGAGGACAGTCAGGAAGTTACTATTAGTAATAGTTCTTTGGAGCTTACGGTTGATAAAGATACAACAACATTTGTTTTGAAAGATAAGAAAAATGGAAAAGAATATCGTTCCAACCCTTCTTTGGAAGATGTTGAAAAGTATGCAAACGCCAAAGGACAGTTAAAAGAAATGTTAAATGCAACTTTGCTTGTGAAATATTCCAATAAAACGGATACACAAAAAGATATCAACAATTACAGCCAGTCAATTTTAGATGGAAATTATAAAATTGAAAAAGTAAGTGATGATACAGTTGCAGTTCATTATTCCATTGGAGATATTGAAAAGCTTTATGTATGTCCATTGGTTATTAAAGAATCCAAGATGAAAGAATTGTTGTCCCAGATGTCAAAGTCGGATCAAAGTCGAGTGACTCGTAATTATGTACATTATGATTATGAAGAACTCAAAGAGGATGACGATGATATGGAACTTCAGCAGGCTTTGGAAAAATTCCCGGATTTGAAAGATGAGCCAATTTATTACTTATCTGAGAAAATCACGGATGCCAAAGCAGAGCAGTTGGAAGAAATGTTTACCAAGATTGGCTATACGGAAGAGCAGCGAATCAAAGACAGCGAAAAATATAATGTTTCTCGTAATGCCGGGAAACCAATCTTTGATGTAACCATTCAGTATATTTTGGATGACGATCAGTTGGTAGTTAAGGTGCCGATGGATCAAATTGAATATAATCAGGATTATCCGATTGTTGAACTTTCCGTACTTCCATATATGGGAGCTGGAAATAGTGAAGAAAGCGGATATGTCTTGGTACCAGATGGAAGTGGTGGAATTATCAACTTCAATAATGGTAAGACAACACAGCAGACCTATCTGGCAGATATGTATGGATGGGATTACGGAACTAGCAGAAAAATGGTTGTGGATGAGACAAGAGCAACTTATCCGGCATTTGTTGTAGCAAATACAACATTAAGCAATTCCTTTATCTGTGTATCCGAAGAGGGAAGTTCTTATTCCAGTGTAAAGGCTGATGTAGCAGGAAAAGAAAATGGATATAACTATGGACGATTTGTTTATAAGATGGTTCATGGTGAGAACATGGATATTTCCTCTAAATCAGATACCACTGTTCGTTCCTATGAAGCAAGTCTTCCAAAGGAAAATTTAACACAGCGTTATATATTCTCTGATAAGACCGATTATGTAAGTGCTGCGACAACATATCGTGAGTATTTGACAGAGCGTTATCCGGAACTTGTAAAGAAAGAAGATACTTCCGTGCCGATGGCAGTAGAAATTCTTGGTGCTGTTGACAATATCGAGCATGTACTTGGTTATCCGGTAACTCGTTCCCTTGCACTTACAACATATTCCCAGGCCCAGGAAATTTTAAAACAATTGAAAGGTGCCGGAGTGGAGAATGTTAAGGCAAAATATACTGGCTGGTTCAATACCGGTGTTAAGCAGAAATCAGCTGCAAAAGTTAAGCTGGTTGGACGGTTGGGAGGCAAAGATGACTTATCAAGTCTGGCTACCTTTGCAAATAGCACAGAGGGACTTGATTTGTTTATGAATGCAAAATTCACCTATGTTATGAAAGACAAGTTGATGGATGGATTTGGTGTCAATCGTGATGCTGCCAAATATGTAAGTCGTGAGATTGCAGAATTGTATACGTTGGATCCAATTATTTATCAGACCAATGAGGATTATGAAAATTGTGATTCTTATTATTTGGTAAAACCATCTTATACCATTGCCAACATTGATCGTTATGTAAATACCATTTCGAATGACTACGGCATTAAAAATGTTGGATTTGAGGATATCGGAAATACACTTGCAGGAGATTACAATCCTAAGGCTCGTGTTTCAAGAGAGAAATCGATGAACATGCAGGTGGATAAGATGAAATCCTTGAAAGAATCCGGAAATCTTGTAATGACAACAACCGGAAACCAATATGCGGTTCCTTATTCGGATTATGTAACAGATATGGATATTGACAGTAAAGCAGTTAATATTATTGATGAGTCTGTTCCATTTTATCAGATTGCTCTTCATGGTCTTGTGAATTATTCCGGAAGTGCGATTAACCTCTCGGAAGATGAAAAAGACATGATTTTGAAATCTGCAGAAACCGGTGCCGGCTTGTACTTTACATTTATGCATCAGCCGACAAGTGTATTGCAGGATACGGATTATACACAATACTATGCTTGTAATTTTACAGATTGGAAGGATACCACCATTGAATTGTACAAAAAATTCAATGAGAATCTTGGAGATACTTACAATCAGTTTATTACAAATCACGAAAAACTTGCAAATGGTGTATATAAAACAACATATGAAAACGGCAAGTCTGTTATTGTAAATTATAATTATGCGGATTATGATTACAATGGAACGAAAGTTCCACAAAGAGACTTTATCACAACAGGAGGTGTAAAATAAATGAAACGTCAGAAGAAGAAAAAGACTCTTGCATTTAAAAATGCAGTTGCAGGATACTTGTTTATTTTACCATTTATCCTTGGTTTTATTCTGTTTATGGTTGTTCCGTTGTTTAGTTCTTTGAGAATGACATTTAATGATGTAACTCCTGTTGCCGGTGAAGGTGTAAAAATGGCCTGGGTTGGTATCAAGAATTACAAAGATGCTTTTACAGTAGACCCGGAATTTGTACCATATTTGCTTAGTGAGTTATTGCGAATGGTAATTAATACACCAGCAACATTGATTTTCAGTTTCTTTATTGCACTGTTGTTGAACCAGAATTTCAAAGGAAGAGGATTTGTTCGTGCTATTTTCTTCCTTCCGGTTATTCTTTCATCTGGTGTAATTGTAGGTATTGAGTATAACAATGAACTGTTGAGTGATATGAAAGAAATGATTTCCGAGACTTCGAATGATGCCAGTGTTACCGGAGTGCTAGAGAGCATTCTGGTTACCTCGGACAGCAGCCCGATGTCGAAGATGTTCCAGTATGTATTCGATATCATTAACCGAGTATATGATATTGCCATTGCATCGGGTATCCAGATTATCATGTTCCTTTCTGCTTTGCAGACGATTTCACCAAGTATGTTTGAAGCAGCAAAGATTGAAGGATGTACCGCTTGGGAAAGCTTCTGGAAAATTACATTCCCAATGGTTAGTTCAATGATTCTTGTAAACGTTGTTTATACCGTAATCGACTTCTTCTTAAAGACCGATAACCAGGTTATGACGAAGATTTCCGAAGAGGTAGGAAAGTTGAGTTATGGATTTAGTTCGGCGATGGCTTGGATATACTTCCTATGCGTAATTCTTATACTTGGAATTGTTTCGCTGATTATTTCTAAGAGGGTGTACTATTATGAATAAGAAGAAAAGTTTAAAGACCTTTATCGAACGAAACAAAAAATCCAATGGTTACTTACTGAGAAAGACATCATTCAACATTTTTTACAAAATTATTCGTTTTGTATTACTCTTTGGATTGTGTTTCATGATTTTACAACCATTGTTGAACAAGATTTCTGTTAGTTTCATGGAAGAGCAGGATTTATACGATTCAACAATTGTTGCCATTCCAAGGCATTTTACATTGAGCAATTATCAAATTGCAGCTTATTTGATGAAATATTGGCAGGCATTGGCAAATACCGCATTGATTTCGCTTCTTGTCAGTGTTTTGCAGATTATTTCTTGTACATTGGTAGGATATGGATTTGCACGTTACAAATTTCCACTGAAAGGACTTTGGTTCGCAGCAGTTATCCTTGTAATCGTGGTTCCACCTACCACAATTCAGGCATCTTTGTTCCTGAATTTCCGATTCTTTGATATTTTTGGTATCATTAAGTTGATTACCGGGCAACCCGGTGTAAACTTGTTGAATTCCCTGACGCCGTATGCATTGATGTGTCTCGGTTGTATGGGACTTAAGAGTGGTTTGTACATTTACATGATTCGTCAGTTCTTCCGTGGAATTCCAAAAGAATTGGAAGAAGCAGCTTATGTAGACGGATGTGGTAAATTGGCAACTTTCGTTCGTATCATGTTGCCAGATGCAAAACCAATTTTGACATCTTGTTTCCTGTTTTCTTACGTATGGCAGTGGACAGATTCCTTCTATTCAAACCTGTTTTTGAATTCTGAATTTGTACTGTTGTCCAGTAAGTTAAATGGTATAGCCGGAGCTCTGGATAGTTATCTGGATGTTCGTGGTATCGCTAAGAAAGCTACTACAGCTTATTCACAGGGAATGATCGCAACGGGTACATTGATGGTGATTTTCCCATTGATCATTATCTACTTGTTTGCACAGAAAGGTTTTGTAGAAAGTTTGAGCCAGACTGGTATCAAGATGTAACATACGCGAATCAAGCATAGATTTTATTGAAGGGGGGCGAGGCAAAAAACTGCGAAGCAGTTTCATGTACTGAATATATGGTCGCAAGTTTACTTGCAAGACCTATATATTCGGTACATGATGGAAGCCTTTGGCGTTTTTGCCTTGACCACTCCAAAAAAGAAAACCTATATTTGATGAGTAACATCATGAGCGAAGGGCGTTAGCCCGGAGCGAATGTAAAAAGTGACATTGAGCGAAGGGCGTCAGCCCGGAGCGAATGCTAAAAGTGGCAATGAGCGAAGGGCGTTAGCCCGGAGCGAATGCTAAAAGTGGCAATGAGCGAAGGGCGTTAGCCCGGAGCGAATGTAAAAAGTGACATTGAGCGCAGGACGTTAGCCCGGAGCGAATGTCCAAAATCATGTAGTTATCATTGTGTCCTTTAGAGCACAGTGTAACGATAAAAAATAAGGAGGTAAAAAAATATGAAAGCAAACATGAAAAAATTGCTTGCAATGGGTCTTTCCGTAGTACTTGCTGTGGGTTGTCTAACCGGTTGTGGAGATGATAGTACTTCTTCAACGGATGGCACTACTAGCAAAACGGAAGGTGAAGGTGGTTCTTCCAGCAGCAAAAAGACTTTTGATGATTTGGGAGGAATGTCCATCAAGATTGGTGACTGGTATACATCTGAGGAAACAGGAGAAACAGATTATGCCAAAGCTACAGAAGATTACAGAAAGGAAATTATGGATAAGTACAATTTCAAGATTAGTCGTGAAAGTGCTTACTCCTATACTGACCAGCAGGAGACATACGTAAATGGTGTTATGTCTAACAGCCCTTCTTGTCAGTTATTCTATCTGTATCAGGAAATGGTTTCTGCACCTTTGATGAAAGGTTTGATGTATGATTTGAAGACCCTTCCTGAATTCGATTTCACAGAGGAGAAATGGAATCAGACCGTTGTTGAACTTATGAGTATCGGTAATGGTATCTGGGGTATGAATCCGGAAAATGAGCCACGTGGTGGTGTATTCTTCAACAAACGTATGTTGAAAGAAGCAGGTATCGATGAATCCGAGCCATATGATCTTCAGAAAGATGGCAAATGGACATGGTCCAAGTTCGAAGAGTATTGTAAGAAACTTACTGTAGATGCAGATGGAGATGGTAAAACAGATCAGTATGCTCTTGCTAGTTTCTCAAAATACTACCTGCCAATGTGTGCTGCAAATAACAATGCAACATTTGTTTCCCGTGACAAAGACGGAAATTATCAGAATGCAACTGGAACAAAAGAATTCCTCGAAGCTATGAACTGGGGTATGAGCCTTATGGACAAGGGTTACATCATGCCAAAACCAGACGGAGCTGCATGGGATTGGTATAAAGCTGCATTCCGTGATGGTGAAGTTGCAATGCAGACAGCAGAAGTTTATGAAATCAGTGCTTTCGCTAGTATGGAAGATGACTGGGGATTCGTTATGTTCCCATACAACGAAAAGAACAAAGGTGCTACAAACAAAACAACACCAAATGACAATATCATTGTTATGCCAAGCTGCTTTAGCGCAGAAGAAGCTGAAAAGATTGCATTTGCTTACGATCTTTACACAGAGCCTACTCCAGGTTATGAGTTAGATGATGCTTGGAAACAGACATACTATGATCAGTTCAAAGATGATCGTGCAGTAGATGAGACTTTGACAATGATGCATGAAGCAGATCATATTCAGACATCTTATCTTCCATTGATCAATGATTTGGATTATGGTGATTTCTGTTATGCTGTATATGCTGGTGCTACAACTCCTGCTAAGAAGATCGAAGCAATTTCTTCTAAATGGGATAGTAAGATCAGTGATATGAATAAGAAGTATGCAAACTTTGCAGCTTCTCATTCCAAATAATTTGCATAACTTGACAAATTGAATTTGAAAAGCCGGACAATTAGAGAAAACCTCTAATTGTCCGGCTTTTTTTACAAAAAGAGTATTGATTTACAAGCCAAAAAAAGATAGAATAGAAGAAAAAAGATAAAATATGGGCTTGAATAAGCAATAAGGATTGGAGAATACTATGAATTATACAAAATGCTGGCTGGATTATAAAAAACTGCCAGAGGAAAAGATTCGATCAAGCTATAGTCATCCGGTTCTTTTGGCCTCGGGAGAAATTGCGGAAACGGCAGCCAAAGAGTATCAGATGGCCATGAAGGAAATGCTTGGGGAATCGGTTGAGGTGTGTTATGAAATTATGGAAGAGCCTTCGGTATGTATGGAAGTAGATCCGGAATATTCTTTTCCGGAGGAGAAGGTAAAGAATCAAAGCGAAGTCATTCTGAATCAGTCCTTTGTGATATATGAGGAAGAGGAAAGCGTGATTATAAGCGGAAGAACAGAAGAAGCATTATTGCAAGGAGTATTTGCTTTCCTTCGCATGGTGCAACTGGATAACTTATGGGAGAATTTGCCCTATTGTTGTATCCCATCCATGCCTCTGCGAATGATGAATCATTGGGATGATATGGATGGAAGTATTGAAAGAGGATATTCCGGACGTTCATTCTTTTATGATAATTATGAGATTCTTTATAACGATAGGACGGAGATGTATATTCGATTGATGGCATCCATCGGAATCAATGCCATTGTTATCAATAATGTCAATGTGCATGAAAAGGAGACCTATCTTATTACCGACGTGTATTTAAATCAGGTAAAACAATATGCAGACTTATTTGCCAGATATGGGATAAAACTTTTGATGAGTGTGAATTTTGCGGCGCCTATGGAACTAGGAGATGTTCCGGTTTCTGACCCATTGGATACAGAAGTAGTAAAATGGTGGGAAAAAGCCGTGGCTCACCTTTATGAAGTGATTCCGAATTTTGGTGGTTTTTTGGTAAAAGCCGACTCCGAAGGACGCCCGGGACCTTTTACCTATGGTCGTACCCATGCAGACGGTGCCAATATGTTGGCAAAAGTATTGAAGCCATATGGGGGAATTGTGGTTTGGCGTTGCTTTGTTTATAACTGTGGTCAGGATTGGAGAGATAAAAAGACCGATCGTGCCAGAGCGGCTTATGACCATTTCATGGATTTGGATGGAACCTTTGATGAGAATGTAATTCTTCAAATCAAGAATGGTCCTATGGATTTTCAGGTACGCGAGCCGGTATCTCCATTGTTTGGAGGATTGAAAAAGACCAATATGATGTTGGAAGTGCAAATTGCACAAGAATATACCGGTCAGCAGATTGACTTGTGTTATCTGATTCCTATGTGGAAAGAAATCCTTGCTTTTGATACCTATGGTGAGGGAGAGGGGACAACCGTTGATAAAGTGGTTTCCGGAAAAACCTATGGACAAACCAATTGTGGAATCGCAGGCGTTATTAATACCGGAGATGATGAAAACTGGACCGGAAATGATCTGGCAGCGGCCAATCTGTATGGATTTGGAAGACTGGCGATGGATACCGGCCTTACAGCAGAAGAAATCGCAACGGAGTGGTGTCGGTTGTCTTTATCTGATTCCGATGATGTGACAGAGGTTGTTACACCGATGCTATGCGGTTCCTGGGCAGCCTATGAGAAATACAATGCCCCTCTGGGCATTGGCTGGATGGTAACGCCACATTATCATTATGGCCCGGATGTAGATGGCTATGAATACGATAGATGGGGAACCTATCATCGGGCGGACCTTCATGGTATCGGCGTGGATCGTACCATGAAAGGTACGGGTTATGTTTCTCAGTACAATGAACCCTGGTGCAGTATATATGCAGATATGGAACAGTGTCCGGAAGAACTTCTTCTCTTTTTCCACCACGTGCCATATAACTACCGATTGAAGACAGGGAAAACATTGATTCAGCATATCTATGATACCCACTTTGAAGGTGTGGAAGAAGTAGAAAAAATGCAGCAGCAATGGGCAACATTGAAAGGAAAAGTCCCAGATAGGGCATTTGAATGTGTGGAGGAGCGCTTTGAACGGCAGCTTGCCAATGCAAAAGAATGGCGAGACCGGGTAAATACTTATTTTTATCGGAAATGTGGTATTCCAGATGAAAAAAATCGTAAAATTTATGAATAAAAAGAAAGGAAGAAAATATTATGGAAATGACATTAAGATGGTATGGAGAAGGAAATGACAGTGTAACGTTGGAGCAGATTCGTCAGATTCCGGGAGTGACAGGAGTGATTACGGCGCTTCATGATATTCCGGCGGGAGAACCATGGACCTATGAAGATGTTATGAAGAGAAAACAGGAAGTGGAAGCCAAAGGATTAAAACTATGTGGAGTGGAAAGTATCAATGTTCATGAAGATATTAAAATTGGTCTTCCTACCAGAGATAAGCTGATTGAAGACTATTGTAAATCTTTGGAAGCGGTTGGAAAAGCAGACATTCATTTGGTTTGTTACAACTTCATGCCGGTATTTGATTGGACAAGAACCGATCTTGCCATGCCTTTGGAAGATGGTTCAACAGCTCTGGCTTATGATTCTTCTATCATTGATGGAATCGATGCCAGCGAGATGTTTGACCGTATTGAAAAGGCCAGTGGCGGTTTTGTTATGCCGGGCTGGGAGCCAAATCGAAAATCCGAGATTATGGACTTGTTTGATAAATACAAAGATGTGACAGCAGATAAATTGCGTGAAAATTTCAAATATTTTCTGGATGGTATTATGCCAACCTGTGAAAAATATAAAATTAAAATGGCTGTACATCCGGACGATCCGGCATGGGATGTATTTGGACTTCCACGTATTGTAACCTGTGAAGAAGATTTGCTGAAAATCGCTTCGCTAAATAGCAGCATTTACAATGGATTTACCTTCTGTACCGGTTCTTTGGGAAGTAACTTAAACAATGACCTTCCAAACATCATCCGCAATCCGAAAATTGCAGAGCGAATTCATTTTGCTCACATTCGAAATATTAAATATGAAAATGATGATTTGTTCCATGAGGTATCTCATTTATCATCCGATGGAAACCTTGATATGTATGAAATTGTTAAAGCATTGATTGATATGGGATTTGATGGTGTGATTCGCCCTGACCACGGACGTATGATCTGGGGTGAGCAGGCAAGACCGGGATATGGATTGTATGACCGCGCTCTTGGTGTAGCTTACTTAAATGGATTGTGGGAAGCAATCAAAAAAAATAATAAATAATAATTTTTGTAGGAAAGGAAAAAAATCATGAAACTGATGGATTTACAGAATGAGACTTCTCCAGTCTGGGAAGAAAAAGGCTATGAAGTGCTTAACTATGACCGAGAGGCCGTAAAGAAAAAAACAAAAGAGGAACCAACCTGGGTTCATTTTGGAGCCGGCAATATTTTCCGTGCATTTCCGGCTGAAATTTTGCAACGAGTCCTCAATCAGGGAGAGTATGACAGAGGAATCGTAGTAGCAGAGAGCTTTGACCATGAAATTATCGGGAAAGCATACAAACCATACGACTGTCTGAGCCTTTCAGTGGTATTGAAAGCAAATGGCACCATTGAGAAAAAAATCGTCGGAAGTGTGGTGGAAGCTTTAGTTGCAGATCAGGCAGCTTCTGAAGATTTTGCCAGATTGTTTGAGATTTTTGAAAATCCTTCCCTGCAAATGGCAAGTTTTACCATTACCGAAAAAGGATATAGTATTTACGATGGAAAGGGTGACCTTCTTTCTGTTGTGGAAAGCGGATTTACGGATAAACCGGAAAATCAGCAGCATTTGATGGGACGTGTGGCTGCCCTTTGTTATCGCCGTTTCCAGACTTGTAAAGCACCGATTGCTCTTGCAAGTATGGACAATTGTTCTCACAATGGAGACAAATTAAAAGCCGGTGTAATGGCATTTGTGGATGCATGGGTAAAAAATGGAATTGTAGAAAAAGAATTTGCAGATTATATGAAAGATGAGAATCAGGTATCTTTCCCTTGGTCCATGATTGATAAAATCACACCTCGTCCGGATGAAAAAGTAAAAGAGATGTTGGAAAAGGACGGTTTTAAAGATACCGACTTAATCATTACAAGCCGCAACACCTATACCTCTCCATTTGTGAATTCGGAAGAGACCGGATATCTTGTAATGGAAGATAAATTCCCAAATGGTCGTCCACCAATTGACAAAGCAGGAATTCTTTTTACTGACCGTGAAACCGTTGATAAAGTGGAAAAGATGAAAGTATGTACCTGCTTGAATCCACTTCATACAGCTCTTGCGATTTATGGATGTCTTCTTTCTCATACAAGCATTCATGGAGAGATGGAAGATAAAGAGTTGTCTACATTGATCGAAAAAATGTGCTATCAGGAGGGCATGCCGGTGGTAGTAAATCCGGGTATCATTGATCCAAAGGATTTTGCCAATGCAGTTCTTACCCTCCGTTTGCCAAATCCTTTTATGCCGGATACACCACAGCGAATTGCAACCGACACATCACAAAAATTGCCAATTCGATTTGGAGAAACCATCAAATCATATCTGGCAAGCGACAAACTGGATGTGCAGTCTTTGACCTTGATTCCGTTGGTGTTGGCGGGATGGTGCCGTTATTTGATGGGCATCAATGACGAGGGGCAGACATTTGAGCAAAGCCCGGATCCACGATTGGATGAAGTAAAGGCTTATGTAAAAGATGTGAAGCTTGGAGAAGCGACAGACGTACACAAAGTTCTTGAACCGATTTTAAAAGATGCTTCTATCTTTGCTGTTGACTTGTATGAAGCAGGTCTTGGCGAAAAGATTGAAGGCATGTTTGCAGAGTTGATTGCAGGTCCGGGTGCGATTCGTGCAACTTTGAAAAAATATGTAGGTTAATTAAACTACAAAAAAATAGAAAGACTCCGATTACCACCGGGACGTGGTTTCGGAGCCTTTTTAATGCTGGCAAAGGTTGACCTTCCCTGAAATTCATGGTAAAATAACATGATGCAAAGATTTATTTTGGTGACAAATTTCAAAGCAGTAGATTATAATCATTTGCCTTATTGCAGGGGCAGAATGGAGAAATAGAATGGATAATGAAAAGATAAAAAAAGCAGTTTCTTTATTTTTAGAAGGAATTGGTGAAAATCCAGAACGGGAAGGGCTCTTGGAAACACCGGAACGGATTGCTAAAATGTGCGAGGAGATTTTTGACGGATATACAAGAGATGCGTCAGAGCATTTAGAGAAAACATTTTTGTCATCCCAGCAGGGCTTGGTATTGGAAAAAAATATTACCTTTTATTCAGTATGTGAACATCATTTACTTCCATTTTATGGGAAGGTTCATATTGGCTATATTCCGGATGGAAAAGTAGTGGGACTTAGTAAATTGGCAAGAACTGTAGAGGTATTTGCCCGAAGAGCGCAGATCCAGGAACAGCTTACGGATCAAATCGCCGATGCTTTGATGGAGATATTGAAGCCCAAAGGTGTGATTGTCATGGTGGAGGCGGAACATATGTGTATGACCATGCGGGGAATTAAGAAACCGGGGTCCCAGACAGTGACCCTTTCCACCCGTGGATGTGCCACCAAAGAGCCGGACTGGAAAAACCAATTTTTGGAGTTAATTCGTTTGTAATAGAGGAGAAAACAGATGACTGAAAAAATGAAAATCGGAAATCGTGAATTTGTATTTGGTAAGCACGTATATATTATGGGAATTTTAAATGTAACACCGGATTCTTTTTCCGATGGTGGAAAATTTAATACCATGGATCAGGCTATGGCACAGGTGGAAAAAATGATTGCTCAGGGAGCAGATTTGATTGATGTGGGTGGGGAATCCACAAGACCGGGACATCAACAGATTACGGAAGAGGAAGAGATAGAAAGGGTTGTTCCGGTTATTCAAAAAATCAAGGAAACCTTTGACATACCGGTTTCCATTGATACCTATAAAAGTAAAGTGGCAAAAGCAGCTCTGGATGCAGGGGCAGATATGCTCAATGATATTTGGGGATTTTTATATGATGAAAAAATGGCAGAATTGGCAGCCACTTATGATGTTCCGGTTTGTCTCATGCACAATCGTAACAATACCGAGTATGGTGATTTTGTGCGAGATGTGGTGGAGGATTTGAAAAAATGTCTGGCTGTTGCAGAAAAACATGGAGTAAAAAAAGAAAACATTATTCTGGACCCGGGGGTTGGCTTTGGAAAGACATATGAACAGAACCTTGCTATTATCAATCATCTGGAAGCACTTTGTGACATGGGATATCCGGTTCTTTTGGCCACATCAAGAAAAAGTGTGATAGGGCTTACCTTGGATTTACCGGTGACAGAACGGGAAGAAGGAACCATTGCCACATCGGTTATGGGAGCTATGAAAGGCTGTGATTTTGTGCGGGTGCATGATGTTCAGGCAAATGCCCGTGCCCTGAAAATGACAGAGGCTATTTTGTATGAAGAAGAGAAGAGGAAGTAAGAATGGATCAGATTGCGATAAAAGATTTAGAATGTTATTGTCATCATGGTGTTTTGAAAGAGGAAAATGTGCTGGGACAGAAATTTTTAGTCTCTGCCATCTTATATTGTGATACCCAAAAAGCCGGGATGACAGATGATCTTTCTTATTCCATTAATTATGCCGAGGCGGCTCATGTGATTTGCGACCATATGAAAGAAAATCAATACCGGTTATTGGAGACAGCGGCAGAAAATTTGGCGAATTTGCTGCTTCATCGGTATCCTTCTCTGGAGCAGGTGGATATTTGTATTAAAAAGCCGTGGGCTCCCATTTTGCTACCTTTGGATACAGTATCGGTATCAATATCCAGAAAATGGGAAAGAGTCTACATTGGTGCCGGTTCCAATATGGGAGACCGGGAAGCTTATATACAAGGAGCTTTCGAGGGAATCAGGAAGGACATAAACTGTCGGAAACTGCAGCGGGCATCTTTGTATGAGACAGAACCATATGGTTATGTGGAGCAGGAACGATTTATCAATACTGTATTTACCTTTGAAACCTTGTATCATCCACAGGAACTTCTGGATTTTCTTCATGGATTGGAACAGGAAGGAAATCGTGTCCGGGAGATTCATTGGGGACCGCGAACCATTGATTTGGATATTCTTTTCTATGGGGATGCGGTTATTCAAGAAGAACATTTGATTGTACCACATCGAGAAATTCCTTTGCGGGAATTTGTACTGGAACCATTGCAGGAAATAGCACCCTTTGTCAGACATCCGGTAAATGGAAAGACGGTTTTACAGATGTATGAAGAACTAAAAAAAGGAGAGAAAAGCCAGTGATAGATTTGAAAGTTGCAAGAGAACATATTGATGCGATTGATAAGCAGATTGTTGAATTGTTCGAAAAAAGAATGATAGAATCCAGTGAAGTGGCAAAATACAAATTGAAGACAGGAAAAGCAGTTTATGATAAAGAGCGGGAAGAAGAAAAATTAAAAAATCTGAAATCCATGTCCAGCAATGAGTTTAATCAGAGGGCAATTACGGAGCTCTTTAGTCAGATTATGTCAATCAGTCGCAAATATCAATACGGTGTATTGCCCATGACAAGTAAACTTTCTGAATTTGAAAAAGTGGACAAATTGCCAGCTGACAGCCATACGAAAGTATGTTATTTTGGTGTGCCGGGAACCCATACTCAACAGGCTATGGAGAACTTTTTCGGAGAAGATGTGGAAGGCATCAGTTGTCCTACCTTTCAAAGTGTAATGGAAGCCGTGGAAAACGGGGAAGCACAATATGGTGTTTTGCCGATTGAAAATTCTTCTACCGGAGGGATTACTGCAAATTATGATTTGTTGTTGAATTATTCCAATAGCATTGTAGGTCAATATGTCAATAAGATTTCCCAATGTCTTGTGGCATTGCCGGAGAGTAAAATAGAAGACATTCGAACAGTGTATTCTCATCCTCAGGGGCTTTTGCAATGTAGTGAATTTTTAAAAGAACATCCACAAATGGTACAGGTGGAATTTTCCAATACGGCTGCGGCAGCTGAAAAAGTTGCGAAAGAAGGGGACAAAACCCAGGCGGCCATCGCTGCCAAACGTGCGGCAAAAGAATATGGTCTGGAAGTATTGCAAGAGAGTATTCAACAGGAGAAAAATAATGCGACAAGATTTATCATCATTGGTAAAAAGTCGATTTATCTTCCGGAGAGTCGGAAAATCGCTCTTTGCATTGAAGTGCCTCATGAATGTGGTGCACTGTATCGTATTCTTTCTCATTTCTTATTTAATGATTTGAATATGCTTCAATTGGAATCCCGTCCTATTGAAGGAAAGACATGGGAATACCGCTTCTTTGTGGATATTGAAGGAAATTTGGATGAACCAGCGGTGCAAAATGCATTGCGTGGAGTAAAGGAAGAAGCTGTAAGTATGAGAATTCTTGGAAACTTTTAGTTTCACATTTTCATCAAATTTTCTACACATCTTTTTCAAGAAACAAACAAAAAGTGCCCACATTTCTTTTGTATAGTATACCTTGTAAACAGGAAATACAAAATAGAAATGGAGGCAATGAGCATGAAGAAGATGGTAAAATTAGTGGCAGGTGCAGTAACCTTTGGATTACTCAGTGGTTCTGTATTTACCGGGACAGAGTATATGATAAATAAAGCTACAACTCCTGCGTCGACACAGACGAAGCAGACAGCAACGACGCTTACGTCTCAAAAGGCAGAACAAGGTGAAAACTCGGTGACACAGACATCTACCTCATCCGAAAGAGAATTTGCAGGCGTTTCGGATGTTGCAGAGTATGTTCTTCCGTCTATTGTTGCCATTGATGTGACAGCAGTATCAAAACAGCAGGACTTTTTTGGAAGAACCTATGAAAGTGAACAAACAGGAAGTGGCTCGGGAATACTTATACAGGAAGATGAAAATGCAATTTATATAGCAACGAATAATCATGTGGTTGAAGATAGTACGGACGTTCAGATTACGTTTTCTGATGAAACGAAAGCATCTGCCAAAGTTGTTGGAACAGATGCCTCTTCAGATCTTGCCGTGGTAAAAGTAGAGAAGAGCGAACTTAGCGAGACAACTCTCTCTGGGATTAAAGTGGCTGAAATTGCAGACAGTACAAAAATCAAAGTGGGCGAACAGGCAATTGCCATCGGAAATGCGCTGGGCTATGGAACCAGTGTTACGGTGGGATATGTAAGCGCCAAGGATCGCGAGATCAGTACATCGACAGAAGAATCCGGAAGCACCATGAAACTAATACAGACGGATGCTGCCATCAATCCGGGAAATAGTGGTGGCGCCCTGGTTAATTCAAAGGGACAGGTGATTGGAATCAATTCGTCTAAATTTGCTTCGGAAGAAGTGGAAGGCATGGGATTTGCCATTCCGATTTCCGATGCTATGCCGATTCTGAAATCCATTATTGATGAAAATGGAAATCATGTATAAAGGGGATGTTTCCCCGGAATGGAGAAAAAAATGTTTGATTATCAACAAATTGATGCTATGGATATTACCGCAGAGGCGCCGGAGACGGAGCCTCTGCGGCAGTATTATTTTATGAAAAAATGTAAGGAGTGGGCCCGTGAGGAAGAAAAACGTCTGGGACGTAAATTGACATTGTCTATGCAGACTATGGGATGTCAGATGAATGCCAGAGATTCGGAAAAACTGGAAGCGATTCTTTCCTATATCGGCTATGAAACGGTGGAAGAACCAGTGGCGGATTTTGTGCTATATAACACTTGTACTGTCCGGGAAAATGCCAATTTAAAAGTGTATGGCAGACTGGGATACATGAAAAATCAAAAGAAGAAAAATCCGAACATGATTATTGCTATGTGTGGCTGTATGATGCAAGAGCCTACTGTTGTAGAAAAAATTCAGAAAAGTTATCCTTTTGTTGATTTGGTATTCGGAACGCACAACGTATATAAATTAGCAGAGTTATTATATACCAGAATTCAATCGGACCGCATGGTTTTAGACATCTGGAAAGAGGCAGAAGGAATTGTGGAAGATCTTCCAAGCCTGCGCAAATATGCCTTTAAGGCGGGGGTAAATATCATGTATGGATGTAATAATTTCTGTACGTATTGTATCGTTCCCTATGTTCGAGGACGGGAAAGAAGCCGGAAGCCGGAGGAAATTTTGCGGGAAATTAAAAATCTGGTGTCAGATGGCGTGATTGAAATCATGCTGCTTGGACAAAATGTAAATTCTTATGGAAAGACATTGGATACGCCGATGACCTTTGCAGAACTTTTACAGGAAGTGGAGAAGATTGATGGGTTGGAGCGCATTCGATTTATGACTTCTCATCCCAAAGATTTGTCCGATGAATTGATAGATGTTATGTCAAAAAGCAAGAAGATTTGTACGCATTTGCATTTGCCGTTGCAATCCGGAAGCACAGAGATTTTGAAGAAAATGAATCGGCGGTATAGTAAAGAGCAGTATTTGGAATTGGTAGCCCGAATCAAAGAAAAAATGCCGAATATTTCTCTTACCACAGATTTAATTGTGGGATTTCCGGGAGAAACGGAAGAAGATTTTGAAGAAACGCTGGATGTGGTACGAAAAGTGCGCTATGACAGTGTGTATTCATTTATTTATTCCAAACGTACGGGAACTCCGGCGGCAACCATGGAAAATCAGGTGCCGGAAGAGGTGGTCAAAGAGCGCTTTGCCAGACTTTTGGATGTGATTCATGAAATATCAGCAGAAATTACGGATTCCAAGGAGGGGCAAGTGGAAGAGGCTTTGATGGAAGAAGTGAATGACCACGATGATTCCTTGATTACCGGACGTTTATCCTCCAATGCTGTGGTTCATTGTAAAGGAAGTCGGGAATTGATTGGAAAGATATGTAAAGTTCGTTTGATAGAAAGCAAGGGATTTTATTTTATGGGAGAGATTATAGAGTAATTCTTTAAGCAATATAGTCGATAAAAAAGGACTGCCCCCAAAAAAACGAGGCAGTCCTTCGTTTATTACAATTTTTCCGGTTCCGGATAATCCACACCAAAGGTGTCTACACTGACATTTGAAATCACAACCGGTGTAAGAGGCATATCGCCATAATCGGTATCAACGCAGGCAATGTTGTCTACGATATCAAGTCCTTCGATGACTTTACCAAATGCTGCATACTGTCCGTCTAAATGAGGAGCGTCTTTATGCATGATAAAGAACTGGGAGCCTGCAGAATTTGGCATCATGGAACGGGCCATGGAGATGACGCCGGCAGTATGTTTGAGATCGTTTTGGATGCCGTTTCCGGAAAACTCACCTTTGATGCTGTAACCGGGGCCACCGGTTCCATTGCCATCCGGACATCCGCCCTGAATCATAAAGCCTTTGATGATACGATGGAATGTCAATCCGTTATAAAATCCCTGTTTTACAAGAGAGATGAAATTGTTTACCGTATTGGGAGCAATTTCAGGATAAAGTTCAATTTTAATTGGGTCATAGTCTGTCACTTCAAGAGTGACAATTGGATTTTTTTCAGCCATAATACATTTCCTTTCTTTACATGTTATGCACTATCAAGTATACTAGAAAAGGAAAGGGATTTCAAGAGAGAATGCAGGAGGTAGACATGAAATATCCAAAATTTTTACAAAAAGGAGATACCATTGGAATTACAGCACCGTCAGACGGAAACCGGAAAGAAATGGATTTTAGGAGATTGGATTTGGCAATTCAAAATATGAAGAACCGGTCTCATGAAATTCTGGAGACAGAAAATGTGAGAACTACGGATGGAAGAGGCCGAAGCAGCTCCAAAGAACAGCGGGCAAGGCAGTTTATGAGTCTCATTTGCAATCCGGAAGTGAAATATATCGTTTCTGCCAAAGGTGGCGATTTTTTGATGGAAATACTTCCTCTTTTGGATTATGAAGAGATTGAAAAAAATCCAACCTGGTTTCAGGGATTTTCAGATAATACTGGTTTAACCTATACCATTACAACATTGTGTGACATGGCAACTGTTTATGGCAATCATTTCAATGATTTTGCCATGGAACCCTGGCATGAGGCAGTATGTTATAATTATCAGTGTATGACGGGAGACAAAGTGATTCAAAAAACATTTGATGGATATGAAGATGGTTTTTATGACAAAGGGACGCCGGAGGAAGGATATCATTTGGATAAAAAATCCATTTGTTTTGCCCGGAGAGAGGAAAAAGAACTTGACCGGGTGACCCTACATGGACGGCTGCTGGGAGGATGTCTGGATGTGCTTTTAAATCTTGTGGGAACTAGATTTGATAAGACGGGAGAATTTATCAAGAGATACCAAAAGGACGGAATTTTATGGTATCTGGAGAGTTTTTCACTGGACAGCGACTCACTTACAAGAGGATTGTGGCAACTAAAGGAGGCAGGCTGGTTTGATACGGCCAAAGGATTTGTATTTGGCAGGCCATGTATGTTTGAGTCATTTACGGATCATAATTATGTGGAAGCCGTGGAAGTGATTTTGTCCGGCCTTCAGGTTCCTATACTATTTGATGCGGATATTGGTCATAAATCACCGCAATTTACAATTGTCAACGGGGCCATGGGAACCTTTGATTATGAAGAAGGGAAATTGCAATTTTCCATGGAATACAAATAAGAAATGGCAATTCCTTTTGCGCCATTTTGACAAAATGAGATAAAGACTTTTTCCTGTTTTTGGGGAAGGGTCTTTTTTTTTGTCCTGTTTTGTCGACACGGACAGAAAAGTTTTAGGGATTTCTCGCCTTGATTTGACAAAAAAATTCTGTGGAATTCGTTATGATAGGAATATGCAAAAGCATAAAAAGAATGAGGGATGATATGCATGAAAGTATACATCGATATCTTCTTTTTTGTCAATTTTCTTATGAACCTGCAAGTGTTTCAGATTATGAATCATTGGCGAAAAAAGCCCGGCTTCACAAAAAGAAGTATGGTCGGGGCAGCCTTGGGTGCTTTGGTGTCGGTGGCTGTGATGATGCTTGGGATTCGGACCAAATGGATTCTTTGGATTTTGGTATATGTTGTGGGGACGACTGGACTGGTGCGATTTGTATATGGAAAAATGACATTTTCCGGCTATTTTCGATGTTTGATGGAATTTTACATCACCGCGGCAGTTCTTTCCGGAACATTATTTGGAATTCGGGAATTTTTGGGATTACATAGGACTTCTTTTTCTTTGCTATTGGCAGGAAGTTTGGGAACGCAGTTTCTGTTTACCTGGGTATGCCGCAATTTTGGCTCCCATATGCCGGAAAAGCAAATGTATGTGACGGTTCTTACCTATCATGGAAAAAGAGTTCAGGGAACGGGTTTTTTGGATACCGGAAATATGCTTGTAGAACCCATTAGTGGTGCAGGGGTGTCGATTGTGACAAAAGAGTTGTTTCAAAAACTGCTCACCAAGGAGGAAAAAATCGAACTTTCAAATGTACTGAGGGAAGGGATGATTAACAACAGAGGAACGTTGCTTTTGCGTTATATACCATATCACTCCGTGGGAGAGAGTCAAGGGATGCTTCCCGGAATATTGGTGGATGAGATGGAAATCCGGTTGCCTGACGGAAAAAGAATCAGAAAAGAACGTGAATGGTTAGGGATATGTGATAAATATCTGTCAAATAGTGCCGGATTTGACATCTTGTTTTATAGTGAGATATTCAAGATAGAATGAGAAAAATGTAAGGAGGAACATTTCATGTTGTTGCGCTTGTCAATGCCAAATCATTTTCAGTTTCGCATGATGCAGGACTGGAAGAACGTATTATTTCATCAGGGAGGTGATATTCACTATATCGGAGGTGCGGAAATTCTTCCAGCACCGTTGGAAGCAGAAGAAGAGGCTGCCTGTATCGAAGGTCTTACCGGAGAGGATTCGGAAGCGGCAAAAAACAAATTGGTGGAACATAACCTGCGCTTGGTGGTATATATTGCCAAAAAGTTTGACAACACGGGGGTAGGAGTGGAAGATTTGATTTCCATTGGAACGATTGGACTTATCAAAGCAATTAATACGTTTCGTGCCGATAAAAAAATAAAGCTGGCAACCTATGCCTCAAGGTGTATTGAAAATGAAATATTGATGTATTTGCGAAGAAATAGCAAGATAAAAATGGAAGTGTCCATCGACGAACCATTAAATGTGGACTGGGATGGCAATGAGCTTCTTCTTTCAGATATTTTAGGAACCAGTGAAGATATTATTTACAGAGATATTGAACGAGAAGTGGATATTAAATTATTAAAGAAAGCCCTCTCTACACTTAGTGAACGAGAAAGGAAAATCATTCATATGCGATTTGGACTGGCAGATTACGAAGGGGGTGAAAAAACGCAAAAAGAAGTGGCAGATTGTATGGGAATTTCCCAGAGTTACATATCGAGATTGGAAAAGAAAATTATGAAACGTTTAAAAAAGGAAATGTTGCGATTGGAGGGGGAGCATTAAAAAAATGAGTCGACTGTTGTTTTACCGCTGTATGCCATTGAAGAGATTGCCAGAACAGTGGATGAATTATAATAAAAAGGGGATGCCATTTCAGGCATCCCTTCTTTTATTTTTTTGTTGTAAACCAGGTATAGGAAGAACGTCCGGTGCGAATACGATAAAGAACCGGTGTGTTTCCTTTGTTCACTAAAATCGCTTTGGAGCATTTGCTGGACTGTCCTGGAGAGAGAGATACGTCGCTCAAATCCTCCATCAATTCAAAGAAAAATCCCCAGTCAATGTTTTCCAACTGCTTTGTTCCGGTAGAATCAAAAATATTATAATAATAACTAAACAGATCTTTGGCATCTACCACTTCACTTCCGGATACATATTTAATTGTAAATTGGAAATAAATATATTCCTGTGTATTGTTCGGTTTTAAGTTTTCCGGATTGGAGAGAACTTTTTGACTAGCCTTCTCGCCGGATAAAAAGGAATTCAGTTTAATTTTAAAAGTTCCAATCTTTTTCCCGTCATCATAATAATCAATGGTATGTTCTTTATAAGCAGATAGTGGATTTAATCTGCCGCCGGCTTTGGTATCTGTAGTAGAGCCGGAAACCGTTACATTACAATACAATTTTTTTCCGGAGAATTTGGCACAGATACGAGCTGTACCTAATTTTTTTGCAGTCACTTTTCCTTTACTATTTACGGAAGCAACGGATTTTTTAGTGGAACGCCATACAATCTTTTCTGTTGTGCCTTTTACACGAAGTGTCGTACTCTTTCCCACTGTCAATGTGACAGATTTTTTATTCAGACGTGCAGCTGCTTGTGTCTCGTTTGCTGGATTTGTTCCAAGAATCCCGGTAACGAGGAAAGCTGCAATCAAAGTAAGAGAAATACTTCTTTTTATCAATTTCATAATCATTATCCTTTCTATTTGATTTTTCCAAGGGCCTAACGGTCGGCGCTTGGACTTTTCGACCTTATGGGGCCAGTGAATTGTTCCGTTGCTGTCGCAACTCTCACAATTCTCCTACATTCGAAATTCGCGGCACACCGCTCCTTTCTCATGTAGTACAGGTCTCAAGGTCAATCGCCTCCTCATGCAAGCATGAACGGCGCTTGGACTTTTCGACCTTATGGCATCATTCTACATCAATTGGAGGAAAAGTGCAAGGGAAACTTGTGGATTTGATGGGGTGAAAGCAATGTAAAATTTACCATAGTATGTTGTGTGAATGTCCCAAGGGTTGCCCTTTATGTTAGTGTATAATTTTTATTGGCAAAAGATTAGTAATTAAAAAGGGAAGAAGGAAATTCCCTCTTCCCAATCATACAGTTTTTCTTTATTATGTTAGTTGACCAAAAAAACAG
>JALEKC010000003.1 GCA_022769325.1 Eubacterium sp.
TACTGAACACACTCCCAACCATACAACCAAGCACCAATCCACTAATAACTGCTTCAATAATTTCAGTTTCAATCATACACATTATTCCAACTATACAAATAGGTGAAACAATTGAAAGAATAGCCATAAGTGGAGAAAAAATTTTTTTCACTCTATCTCTCCTCCCAAATCATAATTCAATTGAACTGTATGTACAACTCCACAACTTTCCGATTTCACAGCATCCCTATAAATTCAAAGTTTCTGTTCTTGATAAAATTAATTTATCGGGATTTACCAAATCGCCAAACAACGATTTTTGCTTTTATCGCCCTTTTTCTATGTATACTAATATTTTATAATACAGACATAGATTTGTAAAGGAGAACAAAACTATTGCTCTAAACTTGGTATTGAGAATAAGTCGATTTATCGAGGTAAAGTCATACGGAAACATTCTACAGTTAGAGTTTCCAATATATGATATGTTCGAATCGTTTTGTTTATTTTTTGATGTTGGTTGAAATGGTGTGGTTTTTGCTAATATCAAGGGGTGATGTTAGCAGAGTATTAGCAGAAAAGTTCTTTGTCGTGATTAAAACGTTCAAGTTAAAACGATGCGTGTTACCAAGACATTGCTGTCACACTGGAATGTATCGGAATCAGAGGTTCTCAATGCGGCACGACAAAATACAGAACGTCTTTGTCCGGGAAAAATTATGAATATGCTGGGAGTGATTTCCGGCATGTTAGAACCATCTGAAAAAGAATTATTTCCAGATACGGAAAAGATTCCACATGATATGTATGTCCTTACCAATATCAATCAGGTAAATGGAGCAACCGTTATGATGTATGATTCCTTTTTAAAGACTGAGCCATTATATGCGTAATCCAAAAGGTATTGAAGAAGAGAAATCAACGATGGATGTTGCACAATTGCTGAAAATGGTTAAAGAAACTCCTGAGTTGAAAGAAATGCTGAAACAGATAATAAATGAATGATTAGGAAATTTCTATTTACAACGCATCATAATTATGCTACAATAATGACAAAAGAAAGAGAGGTGTTGATTATGCCAACAATTATGCCAATTAGAGATTTGAGAAAAACAAGTGAGATATCTGAATTAGCACATAAGCAGCAGGAACCAATTTTTATTACTAAAAATGGTTATAGTGATTTGGTTGTGATGAGCGCCGAGTTATATGAGCGTTTCGCGCAAACTAATAAGATTGACCAAGTTATTTATGAGGCGGAAATGGAAGTTGAGGAAGGAGCCGAACCTATATCCTTAGACAGTTCAATAGAAAGGTTAAATAAGAAATACTATGGATAAATACGAAGTAACGTTATATCCTAGAGCGTTTCGCAATATGAATGATATCTATGCTTATATTGCGCTTGAGAAACAGTCCCCCGAAAATGCAAAGAGGCAGACGGATAGGATATGGGAAGCATTAAGGACATTAGAGCAGCTTCCAGGAGTGCATCAAGAACGTTTGGTGGGCAGATACGCTGGAAAAGGGTATAAACAACTTATAATAGACAATTATATTGCTATTTACAAAATTGATGAATGTTCTAAAAAAGTTTTTGTTGTAACGGTTCAATATCAAGGTAGAAATATTTAATCCAAATCCGTCGATTAGGAATATTGACTTTTTTAAATATTGAGCTTTTTTGTAAAAGATACCATTACAAAAAACTACTTAGAATTCATGTTGAAAATTCTCGTATTAGCACAGAGCCCTATTTTATTAGCAAGGTGCTAAAAATATGTCGATTCCCGATTAGCAGAATTGACTAAATAAAGAACAAAAAGAAAACCGTTGATGACTGACCATGATTGGTCAAAATCAACGGTTTTTCAACGTTCCCTGGGGGAATCGAACCCTCAACTAGTGCTTAGGAGGCGCTTGTTATATCCATTTAACTAAGGGAACAAATAAGGTACTAAAACCTACCTCTCTATTTTAATGAAAAACCATTCGTAAGTCAATCCCCAATTACAGAAGTTTCACACAAAAAATCAAGAAATAAATAATAAGAAGCCGCCTGTTATCTGGTATTCCAGATGGGGCGGCTTCTGTATACTCTTTTTTTATATTCGGGAATTACAGATATTTTTTCAGTTCCTCTGCCTTGTCTGTTTTTTCCCAAGGTAAATCCAAATTGCTTCTGCCAAAGTGGCCATATGCAGCTGTGGCTTTGTAAATTGGGCGGCGTAAATCCAACATTTGGATGATGCCCGCAGGACGCAGGTCGAAGTTGTCGCGGATGATGTCAACCAACTTGTCTTCCGGAAGTTTGCCGGTGCCAAAGGTGTCAATGCGAATGGAAGTCGGAGAAGCGACTCCGATTGCGTAGGAGAGCTGAATCTCGGCTTTATCACAAAGACCGGCAGCTACAAGATTTTTGGCAACGTAGCGGGCAGCATAGGCAGCAGAACGATCCACCTTAGTGCAGTCTTTTCCAGAGAAGGCACCACCGCCGTGACGAGCCCAGCCACCGTAGGTATCCACGATGATTTTACGGCCGGTCAGGCCGCTGTCGCCGTTTGGACCACCGATGACAAAACGGCCGGTTGGATTGATATAAAATTTAGTATCTTCATCCAAAAGCTCCGCTGGGAGAATTGGGTCGATGACCTTTTCGCGAATGTCTTTTTTAATCTGTTCCCAACTTACATCTTCGCTGTGCTGACTGGAGATAACCACAGCATCGATGCGAATCGGTTCGCCGGCTTTGTTGTATTCCACTGTAACCTGGGATTTGCCGTCGGGACGGAGATAAGGAAGAGTACCGTCCTTGCGAACCTTTGATAACTGGCGGGAAAGGCGGTGAGCCAGGTAAATGGGATATGGCATATATTCATCTGTTTCGTTGGTGGCATAGCCAAACATCATACCCTGGTCGCCGGCGCCGATAGCTTCAATCTGGCTGTCGGTAAGTTTGGCTTCCAATGCCTTGTCAACACCCATGGCAATGTCTGGAGACTGCTTGTCCAAAGAAACTATAACACCACATGTGTTGGCATCAAAACCTTTATCGGAATCATCGTATCCGATTTCATTGATTGTATTTCGAACAATATTTTGAAAATCAACCTGAGCCTTGGTGGTCACTTCCCCCATGACCAGTACCAGTCCGGTTGTAATTGCTGTTTCACAGGCAACACGGCTCATTGGGTCCTGTGCAAGCAATGCGTCTAAAATTGCATCAGAGATTTGATCGCAAATTTTATCCGGATGTCCTTCTGTAACGGATTCAGAAGTAAAAAGTAACTTACTCATGATTAAACCTCATTTCTGTTTCTGTTGCATAAAATGTCTCACATCTAAGAATACAACAAAACAAAGAAAACGTCAAGAAACTTTATGTAATTATAAGCGGTCTGCCAGTTCTAGAATTAGTTTTTCTGTCTTTTCCCAGCCAAGGCAAGGATCCGTAATGGATTTTCCGTAGATATGGTCGCCGATTTTCTGGCATCCGTCTTCGATGTAACTCTCAATCATCAAACCTTTCACCATATCGTGAATATCTTTGGAGATACGGCGGTTTTCCAAAACCTCTTTGGAAATGCGAATTTGCTGCTCAAAATGTTTGCCGGAATTAGCGTGGTTTGTGTCCACGATAACTGCCATATTTTCAAGATTTCTCTCACTATAAATTTCGTGAAGGAGAAGCAAATCTTCATAATGATAGTTTGGCAGGCTGCGTCCATGCTTATTGACACTTCCTCGAAGGATAGCATGAGTCAGTGGATTTCCCTGAGTTTCCACTTCCTGCTGACGATAGATGAAATGGTGTCCGCATTGGGCCGCTTCGATGGAGTTCAGCATGACGGAAAGATAACCACTGGTTGGGTTTTTCATACCGCAGGGAACCTCAATTCCGCTGGCAGTTAAGCGATGCTGCTGATTTTCCACAGAGCGGGCGCCGATGGCAACATAAGAAAGAATATCCGATAAATACTCATAATTTTCCGGATACAGCATTTCATCGGCACAGGACATTCCGGTTTGCTCCACTACGGCAATATGTGTTTTACGGATGGAATGAAGTCCCTTTAACATATCTTCCTTTTCTTCGGGATTTGGCTGGCTTGCCATACCTTTATAGCCTTTTCCGGTAGTTCTCGGTTTGTTGGTATAAACCCGGGGAACGATAAAAATTTTGTCAGCAACTTTTTCCTGGATTTTTGCCAGGCGTAACGTATAATCAATAACAGCCTTCTCATTATCTGCTGAGCAAGGCCCGATAATCAAAGCAAAAAGGTCGCTTTTTCCCGTGAAAATATCACGCAGAATGGCATCTCTGCCATCCTTTATCTTTGCCACTTTTTCGGAAACGGGAATTTGTTTTTTGACCTCGTCCGGGTCAGGTAAACGACGTAAAATATTCATAATAAGTTCCTCCAATCTTGTCGTATTTCACATTACCATTGAAAAAGCACGATGTCAAGCAAAAAAACATTATGAAAATAAAAAGAAATGTGTTAAAATAGTAACAACTGTGAAAATAGAAGCGTAAAAATGTGTGGAAAGGAGGAGCCAATGGAAATAAAGCGAAGAAAGAAAAAAGAACGGAAAACAAGGAATACATTTATTGTTCTGGCGGTTTGTCCGATTCTGGTATTGATACTGATGGTGGCACTTTTTGTTTATGGAGAGATGAAAAGCATCTGCAATACATATCAGATTTCTGCGGATGAAATGCCATCGCCCTATAGTTTGTTTGACAGGGTTCTGTTGCTGAATTCCTATACCAAATACGATTATATGGATTTACAGGACCGTGCCATGCGCGATCCGAAGGTGTTTTTGGACAATGACTATTTAAAAAAAGAAAATGATTATTTGAAAGAGAAATATTCTTTTTTGGCCGTCATTGTTGACGGAGAATTCACATTTTTCGGGGATATTAAAAAGTATGATTATGTTTACCGGGATTTGCTGATTGCCAACAACAATTATTCCGAAGAAAACGGGCAATATTGTGGCAAAGAAGGGCAAAAATTTCTGTTTAAAAAACTAGGGGTTATTTTTCCGGATGGTCGTACCGGAAGTGTGTGTATCGTTACGGATTTGAATGTTAATCTACCACACATTACTGTATTTTCTGTGGGTTTGGTGGGAATCATAGTAGTAGTATGTGTACTGATTGTTGCCGGTATTATCGGCCACACATATTACAATATACTGGTTCCCATCCGACAGTTGCAGCTGGCTGCAATTCATATCAGTGAAGGAGATTTGGAATACGAGCTACCATCTATGCAGGGCAATGAATTCGAAGGTTTGTATCGGGATTTTGATAACATGCAGACTCGTCTGCGGGAAACTACGGAAGAGCGAAATCGGGCAGATGCTCTGACAAAGGAAGTGATTGGAAATATTTCCCACGACTTAAAGACGCCACTGACGGCGATAAAAGGATATGCCGAAGGAATTATGGATGGTGTGGCAGCTACACCGGAGAGAATGGAGCGTTATGTAAAAACCATTTACACCAAGGCGGTGGATATGGCGGTACTTGTGGATGAACTTTCCTATTTTACAAAAATATATCAAAAGGTAGAAAACTTTCGCTTTCAACCGGTGAAGGCAAATTACTTTTTTGCCCAGTGTATCAGCGATATGAGTCTGGATTTGGAAATCAGCAACATTCAGCTGCTATATCAATGCGATGTGCCGGAAGAGGTGGAGATAAGCATTGATGAAGAAAAAATAAAAAGAGTAGTTGCAAACATAGTGGGGAATGCTGTAAAATATATTCAGAAAGAACAGGGAATGATTTTAGTGGATGTAGAAGAACAGGATTCCCGGGTTCAGGTCATGATTCGTGACAATGGAAAAGGAATTGGAAAAGAGGAATTGCCCTATATCTTTGAACGATTTTATCGTACCGACAGTTCCCGTAATTCTCAGACCGGTGGCAGCGGTCTGGGATTGGCGATTGCCAAAAAGATTATGGATGAACACGGCGGAGAAATTTGGGCAGAAAGTGAGATTGGAAAAGGGACTGCCATTTATTTTACACTGAGAAAGACGACAGAACATAAGGAGGAAGAAAATGGGTAAGAGAATATTGATAGTAGAGGATGAACTTCCAATTGCCGAATTGGAGAAAGATTATTTGGAATTAAGTGGATTTGATGTTGAGATATGCAGCGACGGAACCCAGGGATTGGAAATGGCGACTTCCAAAGATTTTGATATGGTGATATTAGATCTCATGCTTCCGGGCACCGATGGATTTGAAATTTGTAAAAAAATCCGTGAGACCTCGGAGATACCTATTATGATGGTGTCAGCCAAGAAAGAAGATATTGATAAGATTCGTGGCCTGGGTCTTGGAGCCAATGATTATATGACCAAACCATTTAGTCCAAGTGAATTGGTGGCGCGGGTAAAGGCTCATCTGGAGCGTTATAAAAAGTTAATCGGCAGTGCTGTCAAAGAAGAAAATGAGGTTATCGAGGCGGGGGGACTTAAGATTGACCGCACCGCAAGAAGAGTTTATGTAGAAGGAACAGAAAAAAACCTTACCACCAAAGAATTTGATCTTCTCTTTTTCCTTGCTCAGCACCCTAACCGTGTATTTTCCAAAGAAGACCTTTTGCGGGAAGTATGGCAATTGAGCTCGGTGGGCGCAGATATTGCCACGGTGACGGTGCATATCAAAAAAATACGTGAAAAAATAGAGAAAGACACCCAAAACCCAAAATATATTGAGACGGTTTGGGCGGTGGGATATCGTTTTATTGTAAAAGAATAAGATTCCTGCTTTTGGTTCATACTATCCGGGGACAAAATTTGTCCTCGCAAGCAGATAGATGAATCGGGAAAGGGGAATTACCATGAATCAAATAAAAAAGTACAAGAGAGTCTTGATTTTATTGGGAACTGCATGTGTTATATATATCAGCTTCTGCTATATATTGCCACTTGTGGTTCCTTTTGTATTGGCATTGGCAGTGGCTAAATTATTACAGCCTGTAACGGTAAAAATACATACCGTGACACGTATTCCGCTTAAAATCTGTAGTATTGTCATGGTGCTTGTGAGCCTTTTCGCCCTGGGCAGTTTTTTGTTTTACATTGGTTATCTTTGTATCCAGCAATCGGTGGAACTGATTCGTCATCTGCCGGCGCAGGTGGGGACTTTTTCTCGCCTGTGCCAGGGAGGATGCCGCTCCATGGATAATCTTCTGGCGTTGAGTCAGGGCAGCAGCTTCCGGTGGCTGGAAGCACAGGTTGACGGCATGGAAACGCAGATTGCCAATGTAATATTGCCGCAGTTAACCGGAGGATTGCCCCGGTTCTTTCGGAGAATCGGAGAATGGGGAGCTGGTTTTATCGTATTTGTTATGGCAACCCTTCTTTGTTCCTTCGAATTTGGAGAAAAATTTCGCCATCCGGCACTGGTTCCTTATGTAAAACGATTGAAAATGGCGGGATTTGCCTATCTAAAAGCTCAGGGAATCCTGATTTTTCTGGTGGCAGTTCTTTCTACCATTGTATTGCTGTTTTTGCATAATTCTTATGCAGTTTTGCTGGGAATCCTCATTGCGGTGGTAGATGCATTTCCCATTCTTGGCAGCGGTACGATTTTGATTCCCTGGGCACTGATTACATGGATAAAAAAGGATTATGTGACGGCAGCAGTCCTTTTGACCCTTTATGTCATTACAATGATTCTGAGAGAAGTGCTGGAACCCCGTCTTATGGGAAAAGAAATAGGGCTGAAACCTCTGTATGTACTCATGTCGGTGTATGTGGGCATGAAGCTTTTTGGAGTGGGAGGAATTTTGCTGGGACCTATCGGACTTACGATTTTAAAAACCGTTTTTGAACAGGTATCTTTTAGTCATAGAACGTAAAAACTCGTCATACAATGGTAAAACATGAAGGAGGGGTGAATGTTGGAAGACAAAGTGGAAAAAGGTTTGGCGAATTATGAATTGACAGTGAAACGTCGCTACCGACATCGTGGCGGCTGGCTTCTTGACACTGCACAGGGTCCGAAACTGCTTCGGGAATATGATCGAATCCGGGGACATTTTGCTTTTGAAAATAAAATAAAAGAAGTGCTTTCCATGCGGGGATTTGAACGCACGGACCAGGTGGTAAAAAACAAAGAAGACTCCTATGTGACAGAGCTGGATACCGGAGAAAAAGTTGTGATTTACCAATGGTTTTCCGGGGAAGAATGTGACTTAAGGCTGTCATCGGACCTGGCATTGGCGGGGGAAAATCTGGCATGCCTGCATCATGCCTTGGAAGAGGTATGCATTTTTGAAGAAAATGATAGTCTGCGAGAAATGAATTTGCTTGGTAAAATCGGAAAACACACGCTGGAGTTAAAGCGGATTCACAGCTATATGAAAAAAAAGAGGCAACGGACGGAATTTGAAATTCAGGCGATATGCTGCTTTGACCGATTTTACGAAAAGGCGGTGGAGGCCACCGGACGACTGGAGCATTGTGCTTATTATGAAAAAATAAGTGCACAGGGGGGAAAATACTGCCATGGAGACTATAATTATCACAATTTAATCCGGGAAAAAGACGGAATGGCTACCGTGGGTTTTGAAAAAGCAGGCAGGGGAATTCCGCTGCTGGATTTGGTTTATTTGATGCGGAAAGCACTGGAGAAAAATGGGTGGGATAGGAAAAAAGGTGTGCAGATTATGGAAAATTATGCGAAAGTGATTCCTCTGGGGGAGGAAGAACAGGAATTTATCTATATCATGCTTTTGTTTCCGGAAAAATATTGGAAATTAATGAATGGATATTTTAATCATAAAAAGAGCTGGTTTTCGGAGCAGAGTTTACATAAACTCCGAAGTCTTGGGGAAATGGAACAAGGTCGGGAACAGTTTTTAAAAAACTATGAAAACGGTGGAAGTTTTCTTTAATTCATGTTATAATATTCTCAAGTATTTTTGATAATGAGGTGCATCATGAAAAACAAAAGAATGATGGGACTGTTTCTGGTAAGTCTTTGCTGCCTGACCATTTGCGGATGCCAAAGGCGACAGACAACATCGGTGGTGTCCGGTAGTCCCAATCCCAATGCGTCCATAACATATGAAAAAGGACGGGACCAGGTGGGTGTTTTGAAGAGCATGGATGCCGAAAGAAAGACAATGACATTTTATCAGCCACTGTTGGAAAAAGAAGCGACTTACAGTTATACGGGAGCTACGGAGGTTTTGACGAAAAATGACAAAGCAATTTCGTCGGAATCTCTCGAAATCGGACAAGTATTTGACTTATATCTGAAGGATGACAAGAGTACCTTGGATAAAGTGCAGTCTTCAGAGGATGTACTGGAATATGAAGAGGTGAAAAATATAGAGATAAATACAGATGAGTCTTTTATGAAAGTAAATGGTGTCCGGTATCGCTACGGAAGTGGTTTTCAGGTGTTTTCGGAGGGAAAACCCATCGATTTACAGGAAATATCTGCTTCCGATGAGGTGACCTTTCGGGGCGTGAAAGGGAAAGCTTATTCCCTTGTGGTGACCAAAGGGCATGGTTACATAAAGCCGGTAAAATACAAAGATTTTGTCGGGGGTACCATGACGATTAGCGGTATTCGCATTCTTTCCGTTACGGAGGATATGCTGGTGCCGGTACCGGAAGGAACTTACGAAGTTTCCATGAAAAATGGTGATTTTGAGGGGAGCCGCAGCATTGCCGTGGAGCGTGATAAAACCTTTGAATTGGATATGTCTCTCTTTAAAAGCATAGCAAAAGATAAAGGACAAGTGGTATTTGATATCGATCCACAGGGGGCCGAACTGTATGTAAATGGAACCATGACGGATTATAGTAAACCGGTATCACTCAAATATGGCAAACATTCCATACGGGTGGTGCTGGATGGATATACGACCTATGCCGGGGTTGTGGACGTGCAGTCTGCCAATCCTACCGTGAGAATCAGTCTTGCGGAGGAAGAGGCCGAAATTTCAAAAGATGATGAAAGCAGTGTGGAAAAGGAATCCGCCGATTCGCAAAGCAGCGTGACGGATACCTATGATAACGAGCACAAGATTACGGTCAGCACGCCGGCGGGAGCACGTGTTTATCTGGATGGCAATTACCAGGGAGTAGCACCATGTAGTTTTCCAAAGAAAATAGGTGCTGTGACATTGACCGTGTCCAAAGATGGTTATGTAACCAAAAGCTATTCTGTTACGACAATGGATGATGATGAAGATGTTTCCTGGAGCTTTCCGGATTTGGTGGCAGAAGGAAATGAAACAAATTGAAAGGAGTTATGACAATGGATTACATGAAAAATTATGAGGAATGGTTGGCAAATCCTTATTTTGATGAGGATACTAAGAAAGAATTAGAAGCGATTCGAAATGACGAAAATGAAATCAAAGAGCGTTTTTATGCAGATTTGGAATTTGGCACCGCAGGACTTCGCGGGATTATCGGTGCCGGCACCAATCGTATGAATATTTATACCGTTCGCAAGGCGACTCAGGGGCTTGCCAATTACATAATTCGTCAAAAAGGCGAGAAAAAAGGTGTGGCAATTGCCTATGACAGCCGTCGCATGTCACCGGAGTTTGCCGATGAAGCAGCTTGCTGTCTGGCAGCAAACGGTATCAAAGCTTACGTTTTTGAGAGCCTTCGTCCGACACCGGAACTTTCCTTTGCAGTGAGAGAACTTGGGTGTATCTCCGGAATCAATGTGACAGCCAGTCACAATCCACCGGAATACAATGGATATAAAGTATATTGGGAGGACGGCGCCCAGATTACACCTCCTCATGACTCAGGCATCATGGATGAAGTGAAGGCAGTGACGGATTATGCCACTGTGAAAACCATGCCAAAGGAAGAGGCGATAAAAGAAGGTCTTTATGAAATCATCGGGGAAGCGATCGATGACCGTTACATGGAAGAATTAAAGAAAAATGTGCTGCATTCAAACTGTATTAAAGAAGTGGAAAAGGATTTACGCATTGTCTACACACCGCTGCATGGAACCGGAAATATCCCGGTACGCCGTGTCCTCAAAGAACTGGGATTTACCAATGTATTTGTGGTGCCGGAGCAGGAATTGCCGGATGGTGAATTTCCGACGGTCAGCTATCCAAATCCGGAGGCAAGAGAGGCTTTTGAACTTGCTCTTGCTTTGGCAAAAGAAAAGGATGCAGATCTCGTACTTGCCACAGACCCGGATGCGGACCGTCTTGGCGTCTATGTCAAAGACAGTAAATCCGGAGAGTATATTTGCCTCACCGGAAATATGAGCGGTTCTTTCCTGGCAGATTATGAAATCGGACAGAAACTGGCTCTGGAAGGGAAATTGCCGGAAGACAGTTATATGGTAAAAACCATTGTAACCACCAATCTGGTAGATGCCATCGCCAAATATTATGGAATCAAAGTAGTAGAATGCCTCACTGGATTTAAGTGGATTGGACGAGAGATATTGAAAAGCGAACAATCCGGAGAGGGAACCTATCTCTTTGGATTCGAGGAAAGCTATGGATGCCTCATTGGTACCCATGCTCGTGACAAGGATGGTATCGTAGCTTCCATGGCACTTTGCGAAGCAGCTGCTTATTATAAAAAACGCGGCAAAACATTGTGGGATGCCATGATTGAGATGTACGAAAAATATGGCTATTATAGGGATGATGTCATTGCCATCACCCACAAGGGAATCGAGGGATTGGAAAAAATCCAATCCACTATGAGCAGTCTTCGTGAGAATCCACCGATGAAAATTGGAGATTACGACGTATTGGCATTCCGCGATTATGACAAGGATATTGTGAAAAATTTCCAGACCGGAGAAGAAGGAAAGACCGGTTTGCCAAAGTCCAATGTACTCTATTTTGAATTGACAGAGGACGCATGGTTGTGTGTCCGCCCATCGGGAACAGAGCCAAAGATTAAAATATATTTTGGGGTTGTAGGCACAAGTATGGAAGATGCCGAGAAAAAATCGAAAGATTTAGCAGAAATTGTAAAACAGACACTGCTATAAAAGTCTGGAGGAGGATGAGGGAAGAGTGAACGAGATACTAAAAGCGTGGATCAATCCACAGTTAATCGAAGAGATGGACCAGGGGGTTATCAATGCTCCACAGGACCTTTTGGGAATGCATTACTATGAGGGAATGCAGCTGTTTATCGTGCGCCGTCCCGTGGCTGAGCGGGTATGGATTACGGATGTCACAGGGAAAAAAGCTCATGAGATGGAACCTATCAATAACGAACTGGGGCTTTTCGGATTGCAAATCGAGAAGAAAAAAGACCAGCTCAAAGATTATCGCGTGAGAATACAATATGGTGAAAATGATATTGTGGAGACAGCGGATCCCTATGCGTTTGAACCGGAAATAACGGAATATGACACCTATCTGTTTGGACAGGGCTGTCATTATAAAATATTTGATAAACTGGGGGCTCATATCGAGACGATCGGAGGTGTGACAGGAACCCGCTTTACGGTGTGGGCGCCTCATGCAAGAAGTGTCAGTGTCGTAGGAAGTTTCAATATGTGGGATGGAAGGCTTCATACCATGCGGTTACTCGGACCAAGTGGAATTTATGACCTCTTTGTGCCGGATGTAGGGGAAGGTGCAGTATACAAGTACCAGATTACTACCCGGAGTGGAGATTTGTTATTTAAGACGGATCCTTATGGAAATTATGCTCAGCTTCGCCCGGACAATGCCTCGGTGGTTACTTCTCTGGAAGGCTATGAGTGGCAGGATGGGGATTATCGCAAGGAACATCGCACCAAGACCAGAGAAAAGAGGGAGCGCGCCCCGATGAATATTTATGAGGCGCATCTGGGTTCCTGGAAAAAGCGGGTGGAGGATGATGACAATGGCTTCTATTCCTATCGGGAACTGGCTCAGATGCTGGGAGATTATTTGGTAGAGATGGGCTACACTCATTTGGAATTGATGGGAATATCCGAATATCCTTTTGATGGCTCCTGGGGCTATCAGGTAGGGTGTTATTATGCGCCTACAAGCCGTTATGGAACGCCCAAAGATTTCATGTATTTTGTGGATGAAATGCATAAACGGGGTATCGAAGTGATTTTGGATTGGGTTCCGGCCCATTTTCCGCGGGATGCCCATTGCCTGGGAAATTTTGACGGACAGGCGGTCTATGAACACAGTGACCGTCGTCGTGGCGAGCATCCGGACTGGGGAACGTATATTTTTGATTATGGCAAAAAAGAAGTACAGAATTTCCTGGTGGCAAATGCTCTTTTCTGGGTAGAGAAATTTCATATTGATGCTCTGCGTGTAGATGCGGTGGCATCCATGCTTTATCTGGATTATGGAAAACAGGATGGAGATTGGCTGCCCAATAAAGACGGTGGCAATGAAAATTATGAGGCCATGGATTTCCTTCGCCATTTAAACAGCATCATGGAACGGGAGCATCCGGATGCCTATATCATAGCGGAAGAGTCTACGGCATGGCCGGAAGTTACCGGGCCAGTGAAAGAAAACGGTCTGGGATTTTCCTTTAAATGGAATATGGGATGGATGAATGACTTCTTGGAATATATGAAATTGGACCCTTATTTTAAGCAGTATCATCAAGACCAATTGTGCTTTAGTTTGTCTTACTATTTGAGTGAGAAATACATTCTGGTTTTGTCTCATGATGAAGTGGTGCATGGAAAATGTTCTCTGCTCAATAAAATGCCGGGACTGACCGGAGATAAATTTGCTGCCTTGAAAGCTGCTTTTGGATTCTTTTATGGCCATCCGGGAAAGAAACTTTTGTTCATGGGACAGGAATTTGCTCAGGAACGGGAATGGAGTGAAAAGCGAAGTCTGGATTGGTTCCTTATGGAGGAGGACCCGCATCAAGGAATCCATACATTTATCAAAGATATGAACCAATTGTATCTTGCCAATGATGCCTTGTATTACAATGATAACGATGTCATGGGCTTTGAGTGGATGGATTGTGAGCGTGCCGAGACCAGTACAGTGGCTTTTGTGCGACGTGGAAAAACCATGAAAAAGCAATTGATGTTTCTTTTAAATTTCACACCGGTTGCCCATGAAAAATATCGTGTAAAAGCACCATGTGGCGGTACATTTCGCGAGATTATCAACTCCGATGATGAAAAGTACGGCGGACAGGGCAGGGTAAACAAAGCACCGATTCGGGCGAAAAAAGTGCCGACGCCACGCAAGAAGCCAGGCAAAGAAAGTAAAGAAGTGAAAGAAACGAAGGCAGCTTATGAAATCACCTGCTATCTTCCACCATTATCTGTAGTGGTGTTGGAATACGATTATAAGAAATAAAGAAAGGGAAGAAATCGATGCAAGTTATCAAACCGAGTATAGAAATTATTGACATGGAGGATTACGAAACAATTGTCAAGAAGATTGAGCGCATTGGCCGTGTCTGCTATAAAAGTGAGGGAAAAATCACGGAAGATTCGGCGGAGAAGTTTATCAAAGGGCTTCTCACACGACAGCATGAGTCTGTCATCGAGCATGAAAATGTGACGGTGCGTTTGATTTGTGACCGGGGGGTGACTCACGAAATCGTACGTCACCGCATCGCAAGCTACAGTCAGGAAAGTACCAGATATTGCAATTACAGCGGAGACAAATTCGATAACCAGATTACGGTGATTGACCTTGCCAGTGGATTTGAGTATGACCTGACCAAAGAAAATGACAAGGCCAAATACGATGTGTGGTGCCAGGCTATGGAAAGTGCCGAAAAGGCCTATTTCCGTATGTTGGAATTGGGTGCCACACCACAGGAAGCACGTTCTGTCCTTCCAAATTCACTGAAGACAGAAATCGTCGTAACCATGAATCTTCGCTCCTGGAGAAACTTTTTCCGTCTTCGCGTGGATTCTCATGCCCATCCACAGATGCGCGAAGTAGCGACAATGGTTTATGAGGAATTTAAAAAACGTCTTCCTGTTTTTGTGGCAGATTTGGATTTGTAAAAATCTACTTGTTACAAACAGACCATAATTCGTCCATATAGCTTTCCAATGTTGGGAAGGCACTCGGACCCGCCGAAAGCACATATCGGTGGAACTCCTTTTCGGAAAAGGAATTTCCCTGATGGCTTTTGGCGGTCTTTTTTAATCGGGAAAATTCCATGTAACCGATTGTATATTTTAGGTAGGAACCGGGCTCGTCGATGATATTTTCGTAGAGAGAATCCGATGTCTCGCGGTCATAGGAACCATTTTGCGTCAGAAAAGCATACACATCTTCCGGGTTCCATCCGAGCATATGAATGCCGATATCGCAAATGCCATAAAGACATAGTGAAACAATCATATTATTTCGCAGAATCCCGATTTCATCCTTAGTATAACCAAGATATTTGTAGGAATAAATCTCTGCATAGGTTGCCCATCCTTCGGTATATCCATTGAAATTCAGAGCATAGGACAAGAGAGGATGATTTTGGCTGCGATGATATACATTTTGATACAAATGTCCCGGATAGCCTTCGTGTGCAAGGGTGGTAAATAAGTCCGTGCCGGCAAAACGATCACTGCCATTGAGATAGATGACATTTTCCTCGTAGGAATCCAGAGGCGGCGTCAGATAAAAGGCAGGGCTTAAGTATTCTTCCAGGGAAGAATCTACATAGAAAATATTGCATTGGACCGAATCCATCTCGGGAAAATCCTTTTTCATGGCGGTGGCCAGGTGAGCCAATTGGTTTTCCGGAGAGATGCCTTTGGCAGGAGTGAGATTGATATTGGCAAAGAGAGAGGCATCTTTCTTGGCATAGGAAAGAAGGGTGTTTTTGGATTTCTTCAACTGTGTTTTTAACAGGTTCATATAATCTTCGGGAGAAGTGGCGGAGCCGGTTTCGCTGGCAAACAAATAGCGATAATACTCCTGCCCCTTTGGATAATGGCAAAGGGCACCGTTCTCCGGACAATATGGGGTGCGGCTTTCCAATCCGGCGACAAGATTTTCATAAGCATGGACCAATTGCTTTTTGACAAGGGATTTATTTTCCTTCTGATAATCAAAAATCTCTCCCTCATCCAAAAAATCACATTGTTTCAAACGCTTTTGAAAAGAGGTCAGCAACAATTTCCAGCCTTTGTCTGAAAGGAAAGTCTGACATTGTTCCTGAATGTGCTTCATAGTGGTCTGGCAAGGCAGCAGTCCGGCTTCCTTTTGGTGGTCATAAAAGACCAGTACGGATTCAAAATAGGAAGGAAGGGAACGGAGGAGAGAAAAATAGTTTTCAATATCCTCTTTGCAATCGAAGGTATACTCTGCTAATAGGACAGGAAGTTGCGCTTGAAGCCCGGTAACTGGGGAGAAAGGTCGAGAAAATAGAAAATATTCGTCTTGCTTTTCAATCATTTCGAAAGTGTATTTTAAATTGTCATATAAAATTCTTTCCCACAAAGTCAAGTCGTCTTTGTTAAATGTTTCCAGTTTGGCCAATAAATTTTCGCCTTCTGAGGCCTCTTTTTTCTGGTCCGAAACGGAAATGGGTGAAAACCCACCAATGGTTTTGGAAATTCCGTATTTTTCCGGATGGGAAAGGGTATAGTTGAGAGACAAAGCATCGCAAGATACATTTTCTCGAAACAGCATATCGGTATATTCGCGAAAACTTGTATCAGAATTTAAACGTCTACTAGGACTCTTTACCAAATCTTCACTGCTGGGACCACAGCTGCACAAAAGGAGACACAAGGTAAGAAAGAGAGAAAAATATCGTTTCATAGCATTCACCGGCAAAAGGCAAGTTGATATATGTATATGCCGGGAAGGGTGGGAATATGCCGGGGAGGGCGAGAAATATGCCGGGGAGGGTGGGAAATATGCAGGGGCGTTTGGTGCGACAAATTGACGCTTGTCACAAAAAAACGACGCTTGTCACAAAGAGGTTGAAATGGTGAGGGCGGCGGAGTAGAATAAGAGGTAGTGGAGAATTTGGGTTTTACAGACCAAATCCACGCATGTAATATCAAGATAGAATAAGGAAGGGATTAACATGAAAAGAATAATAGTGATTTGTCTGTGTTTTATTATCGGAGTATTTATGGTCGGATATGGCGATAATGGAAATGGAACATATTATCTGGACAGCGGGAAAATGCAGGAAAATCTTGAAAAAGCAATCGAGGATGCAGAAATTGAGATTATGAATGCAAAAACTGTTGTATGCCGTGCTGCAGAGCGAGAGTATCATACCTCGGGCATTTATACTTATTACATTTTAGAGGGGCAAAAAAAAGAGATATCTATTTGTGCGATTTCTTCAACGGATAAGAAGGTTGTCATCCCATCTGAACTAGATGGATACAAAGTGCGCGCGCTGGGTTATGAAAGTTTCGCACATGACAATTATGAAGGAGCAAGGGAAATAGGTGGAGGAATTGAGCAACATCTGGAAGAATTAGTTATTCCAAATTCTGTCAGAAGAGTGGAGGCTCTTGCCTTTTACAAATGTAAAAAGTTATCTAAAGTAACGTTGCCGGAAAATATTACATTGGGATATGCAAGCTTTGGTGAGTGCGATAACTGGAAAGATATTGTATTGCCATATCATACTACTTGTGAGGAGGGCGCCCTTCCACATTGTGGTACAGATACATTGCATATCAGCAATTCAATTACGGGAGAAAATATATTTTATGGTGATATTAATAAAATGATATTAACAGTGAAGCAGGATACAGTATTTAGCCTGGCCACACCATGGGTATCTGCGAAGGTGAAAGAGTTGTTTTCACCTAAAGACGCAACCATGTTAATATTCAATTCTAATGACGGAAATAACCGGGTAGAGAAGTTGTATATAAATGGGAAAAATACAAAGGTAAAGGCAAATGATTCCGGGGAATATGCTGATTTAGGAAAAGTGACAATGGATGAAATCTATACGGTAAAAAATGCGAAAGTGATTTCTTTTGCCAAAAAAGGAAAGATTGCATATCATGTGAAGGATGCCACAAAAGTAAAAAGAATTACTTGCAAAAAGAAAGCAAATAAATATCTTTACACATGGAAAAAAGCGAAGACTACAATTCGTACTTTCCGCTATGACAAAAAGACAAAGAAGTGGAAAAAGAGTGCAAAAGAGGTGCCGACGACTTACCTGATTTATGCAAAAAAGAATGGCAAATATCAGCAGATTGCTACGACGAAGGCGAAAAAGATAGTGACAAAATATAAAAATATTAAGATTAGTCCCATGAGTGAATGGAAAGCCGAATAAAGGATGGGAGCAATTAAGGTTACTTTTCATATTCGTGGAGGCGAGTGTTATGGTTGTGGGATTTGCGATGATGAAGTGCAAGAAAGAGAACAGATTCGAGAGGTTTGTGAGCAGATCCATCATCTTTTGAATTTGATGTTACATATGGATATGGTTATAGTTCTACAAAATAAATAATATGAAAAACAGGCGATTGCAATTTTAGTCGCCTGTTAAATCTAAAAACTTTTAGGAGAGTTAGAATGAAAAAAATAATTGCAATTTTTTTTCTTTGTATGTTTTTGTGTCAAGGATGTGCACAAGAAAATCAGAATACTGTATCAAAAATATCGATTGAGGAAAAATTCACGGCAAAGGTTACAACAACAAACGTTTCACTTAACAAAAGAAATGAACAATATTTAGGAAATTTATGTTACGATGATATTTATTCTATGTTTCTATTGAGAATGAAAGAAAATAATAAATTATGTTTGGTTCAAAAAGAGTTTGTATCTGAAAAAGAGTGCGAAGAACATGAAATAGAGTTATGTCCTAGTTTGAAAAAGTATTTTAATAATGCTACATATCAAATTTATTTGACAAATTATATGTGTGATACAGAAGATACGATTTATGCATATTTACGAACTTATTTTAAAGGAGACAATAAAGAAGAGGCTCAGGATACAAATACTTATGGAATTGTAGAAATAAATCCCAAAAGTAATTCTATGACAGTGTTGTGGGAGAAAAAGGCGGGATCAGATGATAATGATTTAAACCATATTACAAATGTTTATTTGTTGGATAATGGGGATTTTGTGTTTTATAATTTTGCGGACAAATTATTAATTGAGTATAGTAGATTAGGAAAACATATTCAAAAATATCCGTTAGAAAGATTTCAAGGAAATTATATTGGAATAGCTAACGATCAAATTTGGACTTATGATGAAGAAGAGAATACTTTTTTTAGTTATGCTTTGGAAGATAATGAAATGAAATATAGAGTGCATCTGGAATCATCAATAGAAAATGAAACCAAACATGTACCAATCATATACTACAATGATAAAAGTATTTATTACATTATGTTTGGTAAAATTATATTAAAAATAAAAGATAATACAGCAGAATTAGTGCGTACCAATATGGAATTACCATCAAAGTATATTGCACCATATGCAAAAGAGATTTATAATACGATATTTTTCCCGGAATACAAAGAGAGTGATTTATCTGAGTTTAATATTTACAAGGTAAATATTAGTGAAGAGAACAAGAGTAATTAAAATTTTGAAAAGGAAGAAAAAAGATGTGGAATCTCGAACGTTATAAGGAAAATATAGCGATATATTTGGAATCAGGAGAGACTGTTTCGTACCAAAAAATAGCAGAAAGACAAAAGGAAATAGGAAGTGTTTTAAGAAATCGGACAGTTGCCGTAATAGTTTGCAAAAATACGTTAGGATGTATACTGTGCTATCTTTCCTTTATGAGAAAAGGAATTGTCCCGCTTCTTTTGCCATCAAATTTGCGAGAGCAGGAAGCCTTACAGATTGTACAAGTCTACCGGGCTGGGTATCTGTGTTGTGATCGAGAATATTATGCTCAGAATGGGAAGCCGCTTATCGTGGTAGAAGATTTCCATATTTATGCGATACCTAACCAGGAAAAAGTGGAAATGTCAAAAGAACTTGCAGTGCTTTTGACAACATCTGGAAGTACAGGAGATAGTCGTTGTGTGCGGTTAAGTGAAATAAATGTGAAAAGCAATGCTTCCTCTATTTGCCATTATCTTGGCTTGACGGCAAAAGAACGTGCGATAACCTCATTGCCTTTTCATTATACTTATGGTTTGTCTGTAATCCACAGTCATTTGTTATGTGGTGCCGCCTTACTTCTGACAGATAAGAATGTGCTGCAGAAAGAATTTTGGCAGTTTGCTGAGCGAGAGGGTGCAACTTCTTTTGCGGGAGTTCCATTTACCTATGAGATGATGGATTGGTTTCGGCTTTTGGAAAAACTGCCGAAGTCGATTAGAACGTTGACGCAGGCTGGAGGAAAATTGGAGCCGGAACTTCAAAAAAAGATAGCAAAATTGGCGATTGATCGAAATATACATTTTTATATAATGTATGGACAGACAGAAGCGACGGCGAGAATTAGCTATTTGCATCCTTCGCTGGCTTTAGACAAGATAGGTTGCGTAGGAAAAACTATTCCTGGAGGGAAAATTTGGATATCCGAACAAAATGAAGTATGCTATCAGGGACCTAACGTTTGTCTTGGATATGCACAGTCCTATTTGGATTTAATAAAAGAAGATGAAAATAACGGAATCCTTTATACAGGAGATTTAGGATACATAAAGGATGGATTGTTGTATCTCGAAGGACGAAAGAACCGGGAAGTAAAAATTAATGGAAGAAGAATTCATCTAGAACATGTGGAAGCTAACTGGAAAAAATATTTTCACAATAATATGATATGCTCATTCCATGATAAGAAACTGTATCTTATGGTAGAAGGGAAATTTTCACAGGATAGTGTCAAGAAACTCCGAGAATGGATTCCGATATTAGAGAAGGATATAATTGTTCAAGAAGTTGAAAGGCTTCCGAGAAAAGCAAATGGAAAAGTGGATATTGCCGTGAATCCATAAACTTTTTTGAGAACCCAGCTCTTGTCAAAAATTGAAAATTATGGTAAACTCAACATTATAACAAATAGAAAAATAGGCTTGTGGAGGCGAGTGTTATGGTTGTTGGGATTTGCGATGATGAAGTGCAAGAAAGAGAACAGATTCGAGAAGTTTGTGAGCAGGTTTTAGCGCAGAATGGATGCCCGGCTAAGATTGAATTATTTGAAGATGCATCACTTGTATTAAAGACAGATTCAAAGTTGGATATTTTGATTTTAGACATTGAGATGCCAGGGATGACGGGGATAGAATTAAAAGAACAGTTGCAGCAAGGGGAGGGAACGACATATATTATTTTTGTTTCCGATCATGAAGAGATGATATCGGAAGCATTTGGGCTAAATGTATTGCGTTTTGTGGAAAAGGTGAATCTGAAAGAAAAACTTCCGGAAGCGTTATCGCAGGCGATTCGTATGAAACGTACCAATTGCATCATACATGGTATCAGTAGTGAAAACATTCTTTACATAAATTCTGAGGGAAATTATATCCAAATTGTGACGGTAAATGGGAAACAGCCGTTGATACGAGAATCCATGAAACAATTAAAGAAAAGAATAGAAGGGTATCCTTTTGTAGAGATAAAGAGAGGATGCCTTGTTAATGCTGC
>JALEKC010000012.1 GCA_022769325.1 Eubacterium sp.
AATAAAGCAAAAAATGCAAAAGTAACTTATAAGTTAGATAAAAAGTCTAAGAAAATTGTCAGTGTTTCCAAAAAAGGAAAGATTACCGGTAAGAAAAAAGGAAAAGCAAGTATTACAGTAACCGTAGTACAAAATGGAAAGACATATAAGAAGAAGTTGACAATTAAAGTAAAATAATGCGAGAAGAATGTCCGGATTTGTCTAAGAGCGAATCCGGGCATCTTTTATATTGAAACAATATAAAAAAAATACTTCTTTCTTCAAGAAATGTTTGCATGCTATTCCAAAAAGGTGTATAATAAATCCGATTATATTTTAGGAGGAACACGCATTATGTTGGATATCAAATTTTTACGGGAAAATCCCGATGTTGTAAAACAAAATATCAAAAATAAATTTCAGGACCGGAAAATTCCTCTTGTGGACGAAGTGATTGAGTTGGATAAAGAGAGCCGTAAGACTCAGCAGGAAGCAGATGAATTGCGTGCAAAAAGAAAGAAAGTATCCAAAAATATTGGTGGGCTGATGGCTCAGGGAAAAAAAGAAGAAGCAGAAGCTTTGAAAGCAGAAGTGGCACAGGGAGCCGAGCGTCTTGCTGAACTGGAGAAAAAAGAGGCTGAACTGGCGGCAAAAATCAAAGAAATCATGATGACGATTCCCAATATCATTGACCCGAGTGTGCCGATTGGAAAAGATGACAGTGAAAATGTGGAGATTGAGAGATATGGTGAGCCGGTTGTGCCGGATTTTGAAATTCCGTATCATACAGAAATTATGGAAAAATTTGACGGAATTGATTTGGATGCTGCTCGTGATGTGGCTGGAAACGGATTTTATTATCTCATGGGAGATATCGCAAGACTGCACTCCGCTGTGATTTCCTATGCAAGAGATTTTATGATTAATCGTGGATTCACATATTGCGTTCCACCTTTTATGATTCGTAGCAATGTGGTAACCGGCGTAATGAGTTTTGATGAGATGGATGCTATGATGTACAAAATCGAAGGAGAAGATTTGTATCTCATTGGAACCAGTGAGCATTCCATGATTGGTAAATTTATCGATAAAATCCTGCCGGAAGAAAAACTTCCACAGACATTGACCAGTTATTCTCCTTGCTTCCGAAAAGAAAAGGGAGCCCATGGTATCGAAGAACGTGGAGTATATCGAATTCACCAATTTGAAAAGCAGGAAATGATTGTTGTATGTAAGCCGGAAGAAAGTAAAATGTGGTTTGACAAATTGTGGCAAAACACGGTGGATTTGTTCCGCTCTCTGGACATCCCGGTTCGTACCCTGGAATGTTGCTCCGGAGACTTGGCAGACTTGAAAGTAAAATCCATCGACGTAGAGGCTTGGTCTCCGCGCCAGAAAAAATATTTTGAAGTGGGAAGTTGTTCCAATCTTGGAGATGCACAGGCACGCCGCTTGAAAATCCGTGTTGTTGGAAAAGAGGGAAAATATTTTGCTCATACGTTAAATAATACGGTTGTTGCACCACCACGTATGCTGATTGCATTTTTGGAGAACAATCTCAATGAAGACGGTTCCATCAATATTCCAAAGGCACTTCAGCCGTACATGGGTGGTAAAGAAAAAATAGAAGCATAAAAGAAACCGATTACATAAGAGGAGCTATGTCCTGCCGGGCGGGAATGGTTCCTTTTATACGGAGAAAAGGGGAAGTGGATGAAGAAAATAAAAGCAATCGCTTTTGCATTATTATATTTGGCAATTCCCATTGCTGTGCAACTTATATTGTCTGCCATAATTTCCTTTCAGGTAATTGTCATTCGACTGCTGCATGGAGCACAAATCAGCAGTCAGGCATTGCAGGATGCAGTGTCCTCCTATCAAGTGAACATTATCTTAGTTATGATAGTAGATGTGATTCTCATTGTAGGCATGGGGCTGTGGTATTTTTTTCTGCGAAAAGAAAATCAGCCGGTGAATCAACCGGAGCGATATGGCAAATTGTTTCAGAAAAACCGGATTGGATTGCTGGTGATACTTGCCTTTGCGTCCCAATTTGTATGCAATCTTGTAATGATGGGATTTCAGGTACTCTTTCCGGAAATTTATAAAGACTATACCGAGTTGGCAGAGGGTCTGAGTCTGGATGTATTGCCGGTGTGGTGCATGCTTCTGATTGTAGGAGTCATTGGACCGATTGCAGAGGAAATTGTATTTCGCGGAATGATTTTCAGAACCTTGCGAAAGGGATTTTCCTTTGGTCTGGCAGCTATTTTATCCGGCGTATTCTTTGGCATCTATCATATGAACTGGGTTCAGGGAGTGTATGCATCTTGCCTGGGAATTTTACTTGCTTTCGTATATGAAAGGACACAGACCATATGGGGAGCAATTTTATTTCATATGTTTTTTAATATAAGCAGTTATGTGCTGGAAATCATGGCAAAAGCATTGCCGGAGTGGATTGTGGGCCTGATATATTTGATTGGAATGGCGGTGGCCCTTGTTTCCTTTATTCCATTGCTGCGAAAATTATCCAAAATGTTTCCCACAAAGAAATTGCAACCTCAGCAAGTGGAGGACACATGGATGAATCAGGAGGAACAACAAAATGAGGAATTTTGAAAAATCAGATAAATTACATGGTGTATGTTATGATGTGCGTGGCCCGGTTCTGGACGAGGCCAAAGAAATGGAACAGCGAGGGGAGACCATTCTTCATCTCAATATCGGAAACCCGGCACCTTTTGGTTTTCGCGCACCTCAGATTGTATTAGATTCCATGGAAGAAGCATTGAAAAATCCCATGAGTCAGGGATATAGCGATTCCAAGGGGATTTTGGAAGCCAGAGAAGAAATTCTCAAATATCACAGAGAAAAGGGACTTCCCAATGTATCATTGGACCATATTTACATTGGAAATGGTGTCAGCGAAATGATTTCTCTGTCTCTGCAGGCGTTGCTCAACAATGGAGACGAGATTTTAATTCCGGCGCCGGATTATCCACTGTGGACTGCGGCGGCAAAACTTGCCGGAGGAAATCCGGTTCATTATATTTGTGATGAGAGTTCCGGATGGTATCCGGACATAAAAGATATGGAGAAAAAGATTACAAGTAAGACCAAAGGAATCGTAGTCATCAATCCAAACAATCCGACCGGAGCATTGTACCCCAAAGAAATTCTGGAACAGATTGTAGCTCTTGCAAGAAAACATGAATTGATGATTTTTGCGGACGAAATATACGACCGCCTTGTGTTGGACGGGAAAAAACATATTTCCATAGCATCGCTGGCTCCGGATTTGTTCGTTGTGACCTTTAACGGATTGTCCAAATCTCATCGCATCGCGGGATTCCGCAGCGGGTGGATGATTTTAAGCGGGGATTTGTCCAAGGCAAAAGGTTATATCGAAGGCGTCAATATGTTGTCTTCCATGCGACTTTGTGCCAATGTTCCCGCACAGCACGTCATTGCACCGGCACTTCGTAACCGACCGGAAGTGGATGAACTGCTTTTACCGGGAGGACGGATTTATGAGCAGCGGAAAGTAATCTGTGATGCCATTGCGGAAATTGACGGGTTGTCAGCAGTGACTCCGGAAGCTGCCTTTTACATTTTCCCGAAAATAGATGCCAAAAGATTTCATATCTTAGATGATGAAAAATTTGCGTTGGATTTTCTTCGCGAAAAGCACGTGCTTCTAGTTCATGGACGGGGCTTTAATTGGGGAGAACCGGATCATTTCCGTATTGTTTATCTGCCGGAAGTAAGTGTATTGAACGAATGTATGACAAAAATGAAAGAATTTTTAGCAGATTATTTGCAAAAATAGAAAATATCTAGTATACTTGAAGACGTCAGGAGGTGATGGCGTGGCATTGCGGGTGAGCGATATTGCTGCTTATGGATATACGGAGCAGGCCCAAAAACAAAATACGACAACGACAGGCACGACGATTACACCATTTTCCAAAGTGATGGAACAGGAAAGTGTGAAAGTCAGCTCGAGAGATGAGACGTCATCCTCAGCCAAGGTGACGCGGGGAGATGCTTCCACGGAGATTTCCAAAACCAATGGAACTACGGGAAGTATAAAACAAGACGGAACCTTGACTACGACATTGGATGATATTTTTCACAGGGCTTCAGAGAAATATGGAGTTTCCTATGATTTTCTGGTAGCTGTTGCAAAAGCAGAATCGGATTTCAATCCCAAATGTGTTTCTTCTGCCGGGGCAAAGGGTATTATGCAGATTATGCCATATGAGGCAAAAGAACTTGGAGTGGATGATGTATTTGATGCGGAGCAAAATATCATGGCATCTGCCAAACTTTTGGCAGCTCATTTAAAAAAATTCGATGGGGATACCACACTTGCGGCAGCAGCTTATAATGCCGGAAGCGGGAGAGTACAGCAATATGGTGGCGTTCCTCCCTTTACGGAGACCCAGAATTATGTAAAAAAGATAGCAAAATATATGAAAGAAGGCACGAAAGTGCCGGATAAGACCGTTACAGTGAAGCCAAACAAATTAAGTGGGGATGTGACAAAGGGTCAGTCCTCTCAAACACCATCTTCTGCCACCCAGACAACCCGGAATTCGGCAACTTCTTCTGAGACGTCGGCAGTAGCAGATGCCAAAGCAGCTACGGAAGAGGAGATGAATCAGACCATGGTGGTGGTTGGCAGTGGTGCGTCAGCAGTGACAATGACCTATGGGGCCTATCAGAGATATCTTGAATTAGGCAGCCTAGGTGTAGGATGATAAAGATTATAATTAAGAAGGAGAATAAAAAATGAGTAAGAAACCAACCGTATTGATGATTTTAGATGGTTATGGAATGACTGACAAGGTAGAAGGAAATGCCATTGCACAGGCCCAAACTCCGGTTATGGATAAACTGATGGCAGAATGTCCATTTGTACAAGGACAGGCCAGTGGTATGGCAGTTGGACTTCCGGATGGCCAGATGGGAAATTCTGAAGTGGGACATACCAATATGGGTGCCGGCCGCATTGTGTATCAAATGTTGGTGAAAATCAGTAAGTCCATTCAGGACGGCGATTTCTTTGAAAATGAGGCCCTGAAGAAGGCAGTGGAAAATTGTAAGAAAAATGATTCTGCCCTTCATTTGATGGGACTTCTCTCTCCAGGCGGTGTGCATAGTCATATGGAACATCTCTATGGTTTGCTTCAATTGGCTAAGAAAAATGGAATCGATAAGGTATATGTTCATGCCTATCTGGATGGACGTGATGTACCACCTTCATCTGCAGCTGAGTATATGGAAGAAGCCGTTGCTAAAATGAAAGAAATCGGTGTCGGTTCTGTGGCAACCATTTCCGGACGATTTTATGCCATGGACCGTGACAATGCCTGGGATCGTGAAGAAAAGGCATATGCGGCGCTGGTATACGGCGAAGGCGTTGAGGCAGAAGACCCGGTACAGGCAATCAAAGATTCTTATGCCAATGATGTGACAGATGAATTTATGCTTCCAACAGTTGTAAATAAAGATGGAATGATTCATGAAAATGACAGCGTGGTTTTCTTCAATTTCCGTCCGGACCGTGCAAGACAGTTGACAAGAGCTTTTGTTGACCCGGATTTTGAAGGATTTGAGCGCCGTGGGGGCTATTTCCCATTGACCTTTGTATGTATGGCACAATACGATGCAGAGATGCCAAATGTACTGGTAGCATTTCCACCGGAAGAGTTGAAAATGACCTTTGGCGAATATTTATCAAAACAGGGAAAAACCCAGCTTCGTCTCGCAGAGACTCAGAAATATGCCCATGTTACCTTTTTCTTCAATGGTGGAGAAGAGAAGCAGTTTGAGGGGGAGGACCGTATCCTTGTAAACTCTCCTAAAGTGGCAACTTTTGATTTAAAACCGGAAATGAGTGCTTACGAAGTCTGCGACAATTTGGTGGATTCCATTAAATCAGACAAATACGATGTTATCATTGTAAACTTTGCAAATCCGGACATGGTAGGTCATACCGGCTTTATCGATGCAGCCATCAAGGCCGTTGAAGCAGTAGATGAGTGTGTAGGACGTGCGGTAAAAGCCATTGATGAAGTGGATGGACAGATGTTTATCTGTGCAGATCACGGAAATGCAGAGCGTCTGTTGGATGAAGACGGTGAGCCATTTACCGCTCATACCACCAATCCGGTACCATTTATCATTTATAATTATGATAAAAACTATACATTGCGCGAGGGTGGTTGTCTGGCGGATATTGTTCCTACGTTGATTGAGATGATGGGAATGGAACAGCCGGCTGAGATGACGGGGAAATCCTTATTGATTCGCAAATAATCAAATGAATGTAACCCCCCGATTTCGGATGGCGGAAAGGCAAAGAAGCCGCTATCCGAAACCGGGGTTTTTTTCAATCATAAACAAAGGGAGGAAAAAATGGCTAAAAAAGTTGTTGTGGGAATGTCCGGAGGTGTAGACTCTTCCGTTGCGGCACATTTACTTTTGCAACAAGGATATGAAGTGATTGGTGTGACGATGCAGATTTGGCAGGAAGAAGATGTATGTACACTGGAAGAAAATGGAGGGTGTTGTGGCTTGTCTGCGGTAGAGGACGCAAGACGAGTGGCTGAACGCCTTGGTATACGATACTATGTCATGAATTTTCGAAAAGAATTTCAAGAAAATGTAATTGACTATTTTGTGGATGAATATTTGCATGGACGTACTCCAAATCCGTGCATTGCATGCAACCGTTATGTGAAATGGGAATCCCTTTTACAACGAAGTTTGGAAATTGGCGCAGATTATATTGCTACCGGACATTATGCCCGGATTGATAAATTGCCAAATGGGCGTTATGCCTTAAAAAAATCGGTGACGGCGGCAAAAGATCAAACCTATGCACTTTACAATCTCACCCAGGAACAGTTGTCCCATACACTGATGCCGGTGGGGGAATATGAAAAAGAAAAGGTGAGAAAAATGGCAGAAGATGCCGGACTTCCGGTGGCTCACAAACCGGACAGTCAGGAAATCTGTTTTGTCTCAGACAATGATTATGCTTCCTTTATCGAACGAGAAACAGGCATCCCTGTTCCCACCGGGAATTTTGTAGATATCCATGGCAATGTAATTGGAACCCACCAGGGTATTACGCATTATACAATCGGTCAGCGAAAGGGATTGGGACTGGCCATGGGACATCCGGTATTTGTCTGTGAAATCCGGCCGGAAACCAATGAAGTGGTCATTGGCGAAAATGAGGATATCTTTACCACGACTATACGGGCCAATCACCTTAACTTTATGTCTGTGGCAGGGATTGAAGGAGAAGTACGGGCCCTTGCCAAAATTCGTTATAATCACCGGGGGGACATGTGCACTCTTCGCATGGTGAACGAGGATACCATAGAGGCTGTATTTGACAAACCACAGCGGGCAGCCACCCCGGGTCAGGCTTTGGTATTTTACGACGGCGACTATGTAATGGGTGGCGGGACGATAATGTAGTGGTTTGTTAACGGCGGCTTTCAAACCGCAAAAAATCTCTTGAATAAATTTCACTCTTATGATAGTATATATTAGATAACTTGTTTCCAAGGGGCATTTGCACCTGGAAAAGATGTGAAAGGGGAAGCGTCATGAAGTATTTTGGTACCGATGGATTTCGTGGAGAGGCAAATGTTACGCTGACTGCGGAGCACGCTTTTAAAATTGGACGTTTTTTGGGACACTATTATCAAGATGGAAAGCACCGGGTAAGGGTGCTTGTGGGAAAGGATACGCGGTTGTCCGGTTATATGTATGAGACTGCATTGGCAGCCGGCTTGACAGCCAGTGGTGCGGATGTGTATGAGATACATGTTACCACCACACCAAGCATTTCGTATCTGATTCGCCAGCAAAAATTTGATTTTGGTATTATGATTACCGCAAGTCACAATCCTTATACGGATAATGGGATAAAAGTAATCAATGGAACCGGACACAAATTGGAAGAAGAAGTGGAAATGGAGATGGAGAGATATATTGACGGTGAGATACCGGAACCTCCATATGCCACGGGGGAACATCTGGGAAGATGCTTTGACTACCAGGAAGGAAAGAAGATTTATAAGATGTATCTGGAAGACCTGGTGAAGCATAATTACAATGGAAAAGTGGTAGCCTTGGATTTGTCCAATGGTTCTGCTTCCAATATTGCAGCCGAGATATTTCGCAGGCTGGGGGCAACTGTACATACCATGGGGGATGCACCCGACGGCATGAATATAAATCGAGATTGTGGTTCCACACATATTGAAGGACTCCAGAAACTAGTAAAAGAAGTGGGAGCCGATGTGGGATTTGCATATGATGGAGATGCGGATCGATGCCTTGCAGTAGATGAAACCGGAGCACTGGTATCCGGGGATCATATTATGTATCTGTGTGGCGTGGATTTGAAAGAAAAAGGCAAATTAAAAGATGATATGGTCGTTACCACAGTGATGTCGAATATGGGGCTTTACAAAGCCTTTGACCGAAAAGGAATATCCTATCAGCAGACGGCAGTGGGTGACAAATATGTCTGTGCCAATATGATGGAGCATGGATATGTTCTGGGAGGCGAACAGTCCGGACATATTATATTTAAAGAACATGCGGTGACAGGAGATGGCATCCTGACCTCCCTTATGATTATGGAGGCAATGCTTTCCAAAGACCTTCCGTTGTCGGCGTTGACAGAGGATTTGAAGATTTATCCGCAGTTGCTGGTTAATATGCGTGTGAAGGATAAAGTGGCTGCCAGAGAAGACGAAGATGTGAAAGCAGCCGAAGAAGAAGTGACTAAGGCCCTTGGTGATGAAGGACGGTTGTTGCTTCGTGAAAGTGGTACGGAACCTTTGATTCGTGTTATGGTAGAAGCTGCCACAGATGAACTTTGTAAAGAAAATGTAGATAAAATTATACAAGTGTTATGTGCCAAAGGGCATGAGGATAAAAATGGAAACGAATAGAAAGGAATAAAAAAAATGAAAGGTGCTTATTACACAAAACAGTATCGTAATTTGTTCGCAGAATGTGGACACTCTCAGGAGGAGATTGATAAAAAACTAAAAGATGCATTTCATACTGTGTTTTATGGACCAGAAGGTGAAAAATTTTATTTTGAAGCTGGAGATGACATGGGTTATTTCGAGGATACCGGAAATTTTGATGCCCGTACCGAGGGAATGTCCTATGCCATGATGATGTGTGTCCAGATGAATATGAAAGAAGAGTTTGACCGTGTCTGGAAATGGGCAAGAACTTACATGTATATGGAAGATGGTTATAACAAAGGATATTTTGCATGGTCCTGTAAAACCACAGGAGAAAAAAATGATTATGGTCCGGCACCGGATGGAGAAGAATTTTTTGCTATGTCTCTGTTCTTTGCTTCCCATCGCTGGGGAGATGGAGAGGGAATCTTCAACTATTCCCAGGAGGCAAAAAATATCCTGAGCGCATGTATTCATAATGGAGAAAAAGAACCGGGAGATCCGATTATGGAGCCGGAGAATTATCTTATTCGCTTTATTCCAAGTAGGAAATTCAGTGATCCATCTTATCATTGTGCACATTTTTATGAACTTTTTGGAGAATGGGCAAATGAAGAAGATCGGGATTTTTGGAAAAAAGCAGCAAAAGCCAGCCGTGAGTATTTGAAAAAAGCATGTCATCCTGAGACGGGATTGGCGGCAGAATATGCTTATTATGACGGAACGCCATATGAAAAAGAGCAAGATGTGTTTGGTGGACGTCATGACTGGTATTATAGTGATTCTTACCGCGTCATTGCCAACATTGGTCTGGATTATGAATGGTTTGCCGCAGACGAATGGAATGTGGAAAACAATAATAAAGTACAAAAATTCTTTATGGAAACCCATCGCGGAGAGGATTTCAAAATATATGAGATTGACGGAACTGTGATTGACCAGCCGGCACTTCATCCCGTAGCAATCATCGCAACCAATGCACAAGCCTCTTTGGCGGCAGATGGCCCTTATGCCAAAGAGTGTGTGGAACGTTTTTGGAACACGCCACTGCGAACCGGAGAAAGAAGATATTATGACAATTGTTTATATCTCTTCGCACTTTTAGCATTGAGTGGAAATTACCGAATCTGGTAATTCGAAGCGTTTATAAATAGAAAAAAAGGGAATACTATCCAAAAGTTCCCACAGTAAAGTAAATAGAAAATTGGAGGATTAAGAAAAATGAGTTACAAAGTAGAGAATCTTGAAAACAGTATGGCAAAAATTACGATAGAAGTTAGCCCGGAAGCATTTGAAGAGGCAATGGTAAAATCTTACAATAAAAACAAAGCAAGAATTGCACTTCCAGGTTTTCGTAAAGGAAAAGCACCTCGTAAAATGATTGAAAAAATGTATGGTCCTGAAGTATTTTATGAAGATGCAGCAAACTTTGCCATTCCGGAAGCTTATGATGAGGCAGCAAAAGAATGTGGCCTTGAGATTGTATCCCGTCCGGATATTGATGTAGAGAAAATCGGCAATGGTGAGCCATTTGTATTTACGGCAACTGTAGCTGTAAAACCAGAGGTTGAGCTGGGTAAATATAAAGGAATCGAAGTGGAGAAGCAGGAAGTTAAGATTATGGCAGCCGATGTCAATGCAGAGATTGCAAAGGTTCAGGAGCAGAATGCACGTACGGTTACCGTAGAAGATCGTGCGATTAAGAAAGATGATATCGCTGTTATCGACTTTGAAGGATTTGTAGATGATGAGCCATTTGAAGGTGGAAAGGGAACCGATTATGCCCTTACCATCGGAAGTCATTCATTCATTGATACATTCGAAGATCAGTTGATTGGAAAAAATACCGGTGACAAAGTGGATGTCAATGTGACATTCCCAGAAACTTATCATGTAGATGAATTAAAAGGAAAACCTGCACTTTTCAAAGTGGAAATCAAGGAAATCAAGGCAAAAGAACTCCCAAAACTGGATGACGAATTTGCCAGCGAAGTATCTGAGTTTGAAACCTTAAAAGAATACAAAGCAAGTGTGAAAAAGACTTTGACAGAGCGTAAAAAGAATCAGGTAAAAGCAGAAAAAGAAGACAAAATCATCGGTCAGGTAGTAGAAAACTCTAAGATGGAATTGCCAAAACCAATGGTAGATGAGCAGATTAATCAGATGATCAATGAATTTGCTTCTCGTCTTCAGCAGCAGGGGCTTAGCATTGACCAGTACATTCAGATGACGGGAATGCAGCCACAGATGATGATGGAGCAGATGCGTCCGGAAGCAGAGACACGTATCCGTACACGTCTTGTATTGGAGGCAGTTGCAGCAGCTGAGAATATCAAAGCGACAGCAAAAGATATTGACAAAGAAATTGAAAAAATGGCAGAAATGTACAACATGGAAGCAGATAAGATTAAAGAAATGTTTGGCGATGCAGAGAACAAGCAACTTTCCGAAGATATTGCTGTTCAAAAAGCAGTTGACTTCCTTGTAAAAGAATCCGTTGAAGTTGAGCCAAAAGAAGAGAAAGAAGAAAAAGAAGCCGAATAATCGACTTAACATTCTCAGATTAGGAGGGAATCGTTATGGCATTAGTACCTTATGTCATTGAGCAGACAAGTCGTGGTGGGGAGCGTTCCTACGACATTTATTCCCGTCTTCTTCGCGAAAGAATTATCTTTTTGGGAGACGAAGTAAATGATACAACCGCAAGTCTTGTTGTAGCGCAGATGTTATTTTTGGAGTCCGAGGACCCCAACAAAGATATTAACTTATATATCAACAGCCCGGGTGGTTCTGTGACAGCCGGCATGGCAATTTATGATACCATGAATTATGTTAAATGTGATGTATCTACCATTTGTATGGGATTGGCAGCCAGCATGGGAGCATTTTTGCTTTCCAGTGGAGCCAAGGGCAAACGCCTGGCACTTCCGAATTCGGAAATTATGATTCACCAGCCATCTGGTGGAGCCAAAGGTCAGGCTACAGAAATTCAGATTGTGGCAGAAAATATCTTAAAGACAAAGAAAAAGTTGAATGAGATTTTGGCTGCCAATACAGGACAGTCTGTGGAGAAAATTACAGAGGATACAGAGCGTGATAACTTTATGTCAGCTGAAGAGGCACAGGCATACGGTTTGATTGACCGTGTTATCATCAATCATGAATCGAAATAATAGCAAATGGATATGGTGCCACTGCCAAAGGTGAAAGGGGCACCATATACTTTTCGCAACGTGTGAATGGAGGAAAGCATGGCAGGTAAAAGTAATGACAGTACAAACAGGCTTCATTGTTCCTTCTGTGGAAAGACGGAAAATCAGACCCGCAAATTGATTGCCGGTCCCGGTGGTGTTTATATTTGTGACGAATGTGTCGCACTTTGCAGCGAGATTTTGGAAGATGAATTTCAAGATTTGTATGATGATGCCGACACCGAAGAAGTGGAAATCAATCTTTTGAAACCAAGAGAAATCAAAGAATTTTTGGACGAGTATGTCATTGGACAGGAAGAAGCCAAGAAAGCCTTGTCGGTAGCTGTATATAACCATTATAAACGCGTGATGTCCAAAGAGGATATCGACGTGGAATTGCAAAAAAGCAATATTCTTATGATTGGACCAACCGGTTCCGGAAAGACTTATCTTGCTCAGACACTGGCTAAAATTTTAAATGTGCCTTTTGCAATTGCAGATGCAACCACATTGACAGAAGCCGGTTACGTGGGCGAAGATGTGGAAAATATATTGTTGAAAATCATTCAGGCAGCGGATTATGACATTGCTCGTGCGGAGCATGGAATTATTTATATCGATGAGATTGATAAAATTACCAAAAAATCTGAAAATACATCGATTACACGTGACGTTTCCGGAGAAGGTGTACAGCAGGCTCTTTTGAAAATTCTCGAGGGAACAGAAGCAAGTGTACCACCTCAGGGTGGTAGAAAGCATCCGCAACAGGAATTTTTCCATATTGATACCACCAATATTTTGTTTATTTGTGGTGGAGCGTTCGATGGTTTGGATAAAATCATTGGTTCCCGTATTGATAAAAAATCCATTGGATTCAATGCGGAGATTTCAGATCAGACGGATACACAAATCGGAGATTTATTCCGTCAGGTATTACCACAGGATTTGGTTAAATTTGGTATCATTCCGGAATTTGTGGGCCGTGTACCCGTTACAGTAAGCCTGGATTTACTGGATGAAGAGGCATTGAAGCAAATTTTGACCAAACCGAAAAATGCCCTTATTAAGCAATATCAGAAATTACTGGAATTGGATGGCGTTCAATTATCCTTTGATGAGGAAGCAGTAAAAGAAATTGCACATCAGTCGATTGAGCGAAAAACAGGTGCACGTGGTCTCCGGGCTATCATTGAAAATTGCATGATGGACTATATGTTTGAACTTCCATCCAGAGAAGATGTAAAAGAATGTAAAATCACAAAAGCGGTGATTGATAAAACAGGAGAGGCAACTTTGATTGGAAATGACGATGAGATTTTAAAAATCGAAACGGATAAAAATGAAGAAAGTGCCTAAAATAAGGTAAAGGACAGGACCGGATTTTGCACGGGGAAGTGTGGGATTCGGTCCTGCTGAAATGAGGTAAGTGTAGAAGATATGGAAAAGCAGATAAAAACAATGCCCGTTATTGCTTTGAAAGGGACGGTGATTCTTCCGGGAATTTTTGTTCATCTGGATATAAGACGCGATATCTCCCAAAAAGCAGCGGAAGAAGCCATGGCAGAGGATGGCATGGTTTTTTTAACCAACCAAAAAGATGAAAAAGTAGAACTACCATTGTATCAGGATTTGCGAGCCGTGGGTGTCGTGGCAAAAATTCGCCAGGTATTTCGCCTGGATGAAGATATGATACGTATTTTAGTTGAAACGACGGAGAGAGGTACTTTGCTTTCTCTTGGACAAAATGAGCCATTTCTCATAGGAGACGTGGATATATACTGTTCTGAAGACAAGGATGATATAGAAAAAACCGAGTATGAGGCAATGTGTAGAGAGGCAAAAGACCTATATACTACATATCTTACCAAAAACCCGGCTGTGGGAAAAAGCTCTTATGATAAGATACAGGAATCCGATAATCTGGAAAATATATTGGACTTAATTATGATGCATCTTCCTATGACATTTGAAATGCGTCAATGTTTTCTTGAGTGTTTTGATACCAGGGAGAGATTTTATTATGTATTGCGTTTTATGCGGGATGAAATCAAGATTTTAGATGTAAGAAATGAATTTCGCCAAGAAGTGAAAGGACTTGTTGAGCACAATCAAAAGGAATTCTTTTTACGAGAGCAGATGAAAGCCATCCGGAGAGAACTTGGTGAAGATGAAGAAAGTAAGGCGGATTCCTATCGCAAACAGGCAGAAGAATTGATTTGTAAGGAAGAAGTCCGGGAAAAAATTATGCAGGAAATCAAGCGTTTTGAGTCTCTGCCACCAAATTCTTCCGAGACTTCGGTAAGTCAGGATTATATTGAAACCTTGCTGGCACTTCCCTGGGACAACATGGACGAAACCAAGGTGGACCTGGAGGAAGCAGCCACTATTTTGGAAGAAGACCATTATGGACTGGAAAAGGTCAAAGAGCGTATCCTTGAATTTTTGGCAGTTCGAAGCCTGACCGGAAATGGAGAAGCACCGATTTTGTGTCTGGTGGGACCTCCGGGAACCGGAAAAACGTCCATTGCCAAATCTGTGGCAAGAGCGTTGAATAAAGAATATGTCCGGATTTGTCTTGGAGGTGTCCGGGATGAAGCAGAGATTCGTGGTCATCGAAGAACGTATATCGGAGCCATGCCGGGAAAAATTATAGCAGGGTTAAAAAAGGCCAAGGTGAAAAATCCATTGATGCTTTTGGATGAAATTGACAAAGTCAGCAGTGATTACAAAGGCGACACCTCGTCTGCTTTATTGGAAGTATTGGATCCGGAACAGAATCAGAATTTTGCGGATCATTATGTGGAACTTCCGGTGGATTTATCGGAAGTGGTCTTTCTCTGCACCGCCAATACCATGGAAACCATTCCGGCACCGCTTCTGGATCGTATGGAAGTACTGGAAATCGCCGGATATACGGAAAATGAGAAATATCATATCGGGAAAAAATATCTGATTCCCAAACAGATAGAAAAAAACGGACTCAAAAAAAGTCAACTCTCCATCAATGATAAAGCATTGAGGCAAATTATCAGTGATTATACAAGAGAGGCCGGTGTCCGTGGACTGGAGCGGGAAATCGGAAAGATTTGTAGAAAAACTGCCAAATTGGTGGTGGAAGAACAACAGGCAAAAGTCCGGGTGTCCGGAAAAAATCTGGAAGAATATTTAGGAAAGAAAAAATATCATACGGATAAAGCCAATGCCACGGATGAAATAGGCATTGTACGAGGTCTTGCATGGACACAGGTAGGAGGCGACACGCTGGAAGTAGAGGTCAATATTATGCCGGGAGAAGGCAATTTGATATTGACCGGACAACTGGGAGATGTCATGCAGGAATCTGCGCGGATTGCCCTTAGTTTTGTGCGTTCCATCGTAAAAAAAGAGGCGGCATATTTTAAAGAACACGATATTCACCTACATGTCCCCGAGGGAGCAGTACCAAAGGACGGCCCTTCTGCCGGGGTGACCATGTCAACGGCCCTTTATTCTGCCATCGAAGAAATCCCGGTGGATGCCAAGGTGGCAATGACCGGAGAAGTGACATTGCGGGGAAAGGTGTTGCCGATTGGCGGCTTAAAAGAGAAGTTGCTGGCAGCCAAACTTGCCGGTATCAAAAAAGTACTGGTTCCCCAGGAAAATAAGCCGGATGTTGAGGAATTAGAGGAAGAAATTACAGAGGGCATGAACATTGTCTATGTAGCAAAAATGCAGCAGGTATTGGATGAAAGTCTGGTATCAAAGTAGAAAGGAAAACGAGATGGTTATAAAATCCCTGGAATTGGAAACTGTTTGCGGTATCACCAGTAAATTTCCGGAAAATGATAAAATAGAAATGGCATTTTGGGGGAGATCGAATGTTGGAAAATCTTCTCTGATAAATACTTTGATGAATCGGAAAAGTTTTGCAAGAATATCTTCCCAGCCGGGGAAAACCCAGACGGTCAACTATTATAATATCAATGATTTGTTCTATCTTGTTGACCTGCCGGGATATGGTTATGCCAAAGTGTCCAAAGAAGTGGCCGCCAAATGGATGAAAATGATTGAAAAGTATCTGGACACATCCAAGTGTCTTCGCGTGGTATTTTTGCTGATTGACATCCGGCATGAACCTTCGGCAAAAGATGTGGAAATGTATCAAATGCTGATAAAAAAGGGTTTTAATCCGCTGATTGTAGCTACCAAAGCGGATAAAATCAGTAAAAATGCAAGACAGAAAAGCATTGCTCAGATTCGGAAAAAACTGGAAACTATGCCAGAGACACCAATCATACCGTTTTCGGCCCAAAGTAAGGAAGGAAAAGATGAAATCTGGGAATATATCGATTATTTTGTCAAGGAAATCCAGATTCATGAATAAATTGGTAGTGAGATTTGATGCAGAAATGAGGGAAAAAGATGAATCAGAATACAAAGAAAACGATAGAAAATGTGGTGGAAATGATTTCTGATAATTATGACAATGAGCCATTATTTTCTACAAAAGCCGGGAAAAATATGCCAGAGCGGAAGGTAATTATTGATGCATTAAAAGAACTTCGCCTTGTTATGTTTCCCGGATATTTTGGAGAGCAGGATGCCACAAGATGCCTGCCCAAATATTTTGTAGGAGATCGTTTGCTTACGATTTATCATATGTTCTATGAGCAGATTGCCTGTGCTTTTTCTTATGAGGAGGCAGAGGTAAGTGCGTCGGAAATTGCCGGTATGCCGGATGAAGAAAATCAAGAGAAGGCAGAGAGAGTCTGCAGCGAATTTTTTGAGCAATTGCCGCGGATTCAAAAATTGCTTTTGAAAGATGTGCAGGCTGGATATGATGGGGACCCGGCGGCAAAGAGTAAAGAAGAAGTGATTTTTTCCTACCCGGGATTATTTGCAATATTTGTATACCGCATAGCACATGAACTCTATATCCGTCAGGTGCCATTTATCCCCCGAATTATGACAGAATATGCCCATGCCAAAACTGGAATTGATATTAATTCCGGTGCACAGATTGGGGAGAGCTTTTTCATTGATCATGGAACCGGTATTGTAATCGGTGAGACTACCATTATCGGGGACCATGTGAAACTGTATCAAGGGGTTACGCTTGGTGGTTTATCAACCCGTGGCGGCCAGAAACTTTCCGGGAAAAAACGTCATCCAACCATCGAAAACAACGTGACTATTTATGCAGGTGCCACGATTCTTGGTGGCGATACGGTCATTGGGGAAAATTCCGTGGTAGGAGGTAACACCTTTATCACAAGTTCGATTCCGGCAAATTCCAAAGTGAGTTTTCGAATTCCGGAGATGGATTTAATCAATTAATCGCTCGTAAATCAAACTGACGAGAAACCACAGAGGGGCATAATCCAGCCGGATCAGCCCGTTGATATTACATTTGGAATCACTGTAGTCCCAAGGGCAGCAGTGGTTCCTTTTTAACACTTTACCGGCGCCATATTCGGCACAGAAGATACAGGCGGTATAAAAGGTGCCACGAAAAAACATATTTCTATTTTCAAAAAGAATATGAATGAAGTGTAAAGTATTTTTGAAGTACTTGTTTTCTTTGGCAAGATTCGCTATACTAAGAATAGAATATTTTTTTACAGGAGGATATTATGGCAGAGATCAGACCATTTGCGTGCCTGCGACCGACGGAAGAATTGGCCTCTCGGGTTGCAGCACTTCCATATGATGTTTATAACAGACAAGAGGCAAAAGAGGAGGTGCAGAGAGAACCACTTTCCTTTTTGAAGATTGACCGTGCGGAAACGAATTTTGATGACAGTGTGGATACCTATGCTCCCCAGGTTTATCAAAAAGCCAAAGAGCTTTTGCAGGAGGACAAGCAGAAGGGAATTTACATTACCGATGAAGACCGCAGTTATTATATCTATCAGTTGATTATGGATGGACGGCCACAGACCGGATTGGTGGCATGCTCCTCCGTAGATGATTATATGAATCAGGTCATAAAAAAGCATGAAAATACAAGAGAAGACAAAGAAATCGACCGCATTACCCATGTGGACACCTGTTCTGCCCAGACAGGACCGATTTTCCTTGCCTATCGTTCCGATGCCACCATCCATGAAATCGTTTCCTCTTATGTGGGAAAAGAAGCTCCGTTGTATGATTTTACGGCGCCGGATGGAATCACACATCGTGTGTGGAAAATTGCAAAAAAAGAAGATGTGGATGCTATTTATCATGCATTCCAGAAGATTGGACAGATTTATATTGCGGATGGACATCATCGTGCCGCTTCGGCAGTAAAAGTAGGATTGAAACGAAGAAAAGAAAATCCGGGTTATACGGGAGAAGAAGAATTTAACTATTTTCTTTCGGTTTTATTCCCACATGACGAACTCCGCATCCTGGATTACAATCGAACCGTGAAAGATTTAAATGGAAAAACACTTTCTCAATTTTTGCAGGAAGTGGAAGAAAACTTTATTGTGGAAAAAGCAGAGGGACAGGTTCGACCGGAAAAGAAAGGAACCTTTGGTATGTATACCGAGGGGCAGTGGTATCGTCTTACTGCAAAGCCGGAGTTGTTTGAAGGAAAAGATGCCGTAGGAAACCTGGATGTGTCAGTGCTGCAGGATTACTTGCTGGGACCGGTGCTAGGAATCGGAGACCCGAGAACCGACAAGAGAATTGACTTTATCGGTGGGATTCGTGGTCTCTCGGAATTGGAAAAGAGAGCAGATTCCGATATGCATATTTCCTTTTCCATGTATCCTACTTCCATTACAGAATTGTTTGATGTTGCCGATCAAGAACTTTTGATGCCGCCAAAATCAACATGGTTTGAGCCGAAATTGAGAAGCGGTTTATTTATCCATGAGATTTAAGAGAAAGGAAGAAAAAAGATGGATCGTTTGTTTAATGTAAATAACCCTATTATGAAGGCATTATCCAAATTGTTTGATATCGGCTGGTTAAGTTTGATTTATATTGTTTTTTGTGTTCCGATTGTGACTATAGGAGCAGCGACCACTTCATTGTATTATGTAAGTGCCAAAGTGCTTCGAAAAGAGAGAGGCTATGTTTGGTCTGAATTCTGGCATTGTTTCAAATTGAATTTTAAGCCGGCGACACTGCTTTGGCTGATTTTTGGTGCCATTTATTCTCTGTTGTATTTTAATGTCACCACACTCAATACGTCAAAGGAAATGGGCGGATATCTTGTGGGAGCATATATCGCTCTCGCCTTTATCCTGACTTGTATTGCCAGCTACTCTTTTTGCCTTTTGTCTCGTTTTACAGTAAATGTAAGAGGCATTTTGCGCTACGCGTTGTATATGTCATTTCGACATTTTTTGCATACCCTGTGTTTTTTGGCAATTTTATTTGTGGCAGGTTTCGGAGTATATGCGGGATTTCGCGTACAAGTACCGATACTTTTACTATTTGTGCCGGGAGGAGCGTCCTTTTTATACACCTTCCCAATGGAGCATTTACTGAAAAAATATATGCCAAAATCAGAACCACGTTATACGGAAAATGGAGAAGAAATTGTAGAATGGTACGAGGAGTAAGGGAGCGTACAGAAAGGAGAGCATATGGAGAAAAAACTGGAAGATTATATGGACTGGCCCAAGATTGAAGACTTGGCCTATGCAGAATGTCAAGATGTAGGGGATGTCCTTGGTGCCACGGTAGTGAAGGAAGGCATTTTATTTCGTTGTTTCTTTCCGGGAGCTGATAAGGTTCTGATAAAAATAAAGGGAAAAAGCCGCACGGTTATTATGAAGAAAATGGATGATTGTGGCTATTTTGCGGCTATTATGGCCGGAAAAAAAATACCCGAATACATCTATCAGGTACAATATAAAACCGGGAAAATGGAAATCCCGGATATCTATGCCATCGACCATTATGTGGATGCCATGGATGAAGTTCTTTTTGCCAATGGGGAGCATGATACCATCTATGAAAAGCTGGGAGCACATCCCGGACAGGTAAATGGATTTTATGGAACCTGGTTTGCAGTATGGGCCCCCAATGCACAGAGTGTCAGTGTTGTGGGTGATTTCAATCAATGGGATGGCAGACTGCATCCCATGAGAAGACTGGAAAGTGGAATATTTGAGTTGTTTGTGCCCCATGTGGGAGATGGGGAAATATATAAATACGAGATTCATGGATACGACGGAAAAACCGTATTGAAGGCGGATCCTTATGGATTTTATGCGGAAAAAAGACCGGCTAATGCCAGTGTGATATGGGATATTTCGGACTATGAGTGGGACGATGCAAAATGGCTTGAAAAGCGAAGAAATACGGATTGGAAAAAGGAACCCATGATTGTCCTGGAACTGCATCTTGGGTCATTTGAACGACCCAAAGACGGCGGTTTCTATAATTATCGTGAGATAGCAGGAAAGGTGGCAGATTATTGTAAAAAGATGGGGTATACCCATGTTGAATTGATGCCGGTGATGGAACATCCGCTGGACGCTTCTTGGGGATATCAGGTCATTGGGTATTATGCACCCACATCCCGGTATGGAACTCCGGAAGATTTTATGTATTTTGTGGATACGATGCACAAGGAAGGTATCGGCGTGATTTTGGACTGGGTACCGGCACATTTTCCGAAGGATGCCCATGGACTGGGACGTTTTGATGGTACCTGTCTCTATGAACATTTGGATAAGCGTCAAGGGGAGCACCCTCATTGGGGAACCTTGATTTATAATTATGGCAGACCACAGGTGGTAAATTATTTGATTGCCAATGCCCTTTTCTGGCTGGAGCGCTATCATGCCGATGGTCTTCGCCTGGATGCAGTGGCTTCCATGCTCTATCTGGATTATGGAAAACAGGATGGGGAATGGGTTGCCAATATGTATGGTGGCAATGAAAATCTAGAGGCCATTGAATTTTTGAAAAAACTCAATCAAAAGATAAAAGACCGCAAGGATGGCTGTTTGTCCATTGCTGAGGAATCCACGGCATGGCCGATGGTAACCGGAAATATCCAAGACGGGGGACTTGGTTTTGATTTCAAATGGAACATGGGATGGATGAACGACTATCTGGAATATATCAAGACGGATCCTCTTTTTCGAAAAGGTCGTCATGGCATGTTGACATTTAGCATGGTTTATCAGTACTCAGAGAACTTTATGCTGGTATTTTCCCATGATGAAGTGGTACATATGAAAGGCTCCCTGTACGGAAAGATGCCGGGAAATGACCAGGAGAAACTGGCCGGACTCCGCCAAAGCTTTGGTTATATGGCAGCACACCCGGGAAAAAATCTTGTCTTTATGGGACAGGATTTTGGACAGATACGGGAGTGGAGTGAGGAACGGGAATTGGATTGGGATTTGGTAGAAGATGGGAAAGCCATGGCAAGTACCACCGGAGAAATGATCCCGATTAAATCGCCTCACCGTATGCTTCAGGATTTTGTAAAAGATTTGTGGAAATTCTATCGCGAGCATCCTGCAATGTATCAATGGGATGACAATCCGGAAGGATTTAAATGGGTAAGTATGTTGGATGCGGATCACAGCATCATCGCATTTATGCGGGAAGCCGAGGAAGAAAAATTGCTGGTTGTATGCAATTTCACACCGGTATGTTATCCGGAATTTAAGTTGGGAGTCCCTTATAAGGGAAAATACAAAGAGATTCTCAATAGTGATTCCATTGCCTATGGTGGTGAAAATCATATCAATCCGAGATTAAAAAACAGTAAAAAGGAAAAAATGGATGGTATGGAGCAAACCATTACGTTTGCGCTGGCACCAAATGCCATTCAGATTTTTCAATATACAACCGCACAGACGACGAATCGAAAAAGAAAGAAGAAATGAGGGAAATAGAATTATATGAAACAAGTGAAAGGTTATTCCATTATACAAAAGCAGGAGTTAAATGAACTAAATGCTACAGGATATCTTCTACGGCATGATAAGACAAAGGCAAAAGTTGCCGTGATTGAAAACGAAGATGAAAATAAAGTATTTTCCATCGGGTTCCGGACCCCGCCGAAGGATTCCACCGGCGTGGCTCATATCGTGGAACATACAGTTTTGTGTGGCTCTCGGGAATTTCCCGCCAAAGATCCATTTATTGAATTGGCCAAAGGTTCTCTGAATACCTTTTTAAATGCTATGACCTATCCGGATAAGACGGTTTATCCGGTGGCAAGCTGCAATGATAAAGATTTTCAGAATTTAATGCATGTGTATTTGGATGCCGTGTTTTATCCCAATATTTACAAAGAAGAGAAGATTTTCAAACAGGAGGGATGGCATTATCACCTGGATTCTGTAGAAGGCCCCCTGTCCTACAATGGAGTGGTTTTCAATGAAATGAAAGGCGTCTTTTCCTCTCCGGAGCAGTTGATTGAGAGAAAGATACAGCAGTCCTTATTCCCGGACACAAGTTATGGGTTTGAATCCGGTGGAGATCCTGTGAATATCCCGGATTTGACCTATCAGGAGTATTTGGATTTTCACAGCCGCTATTATCATCCATCCAATAGCTATATTTATCTTTATGGTGATATGGATATGGAAGAAAAGCTGCTCTGGATGGATGAGAACTATCTTTCACATTTTGACTATTTGAAAGTGGATTCGGAAATTCCGGAGCAAAAACCCTTTCATCAGCCGGTTGAAACCGAAGCGTTTTATTCTTTGGCAGAAGGAGAATCAGAGGAAGGAAAAGCGTATCTCAGTTATAATGCGGTAACCGGAACTTCCCTTGACCCGGATTTATATCTGGCTTTTCAAGTATTGAATTATGTATTGGTGCAGGGAGTGGGAGCACCTGTAAAGCAGGCACTTGTGGATGCAGGAATCGGAAGTGAGATTATCAGTTACTTTGAAGAAAGTATCCGGCATCCATATTTTTCCATTATTTCTAAAAATACGGAGGTGTCGAAAAAGCAGGAGTTTGTAACCATTATCCGCAATGAGCTGACGAAACTTGTGGAGACGGGAATCAATAAAGATTCATTGAATGCAGGATTAAATGCTTTGGAATTTCGTTATCGGGAAGCTGATTTTGGTTCCTATCCCAAAGGATTGATGTATGGACTGCAGATGTTTGACAGCTGGTTGTATGACGGAGAGAAACCATTTCTTCATATCTGTGCCAACGATACCTTTAAACGCCTTCGCGAGAAGATGGAAGAAGGGTATTTTGAATCTTTGATTCAGACATGGCTTTTGGATAATCCACATCGTTCCATCGTTACGGCGTCACCTAAAGTCGGTCTTACTGCGGAGATGGACAAAGAAGAGGCAAAAAAATGTCAGGCTTTTTTTGACACACTCTCTCAGGAACAGAAAGAGAAACTGGTTCGCCAGACCGAAGAACTCAGGCAATATCAGGAGGAACCCACACCAAAAGAGGATTTGGAAAAAATTCCGCTTTTATCCCGTGAGGATATCGGGAAAAAAGCCTTGGGATTTTCCAATATAGAAAAGAAAATTAAAGAAAACAAAGTGATTCACCATGACTATTTTACCAATGGAATTTACTATATCAATTTGAATTTTGACATCAAGCCACTGCTGTCAGAATATGCTCCCTATATCAGTTTGCTGACTTCGGTGCTGGCTTGTGTGGATACGGATGCCCATGACAAATTGGCATTTTCCAATGAGATATTGCAAAATGCAGGGGATTTTGTCTTTGATGTTGCATTGCTCCGGGAGTTCCAGGAACCAAAGGAATATCAGGCATATTTGGTATTTACTACCAAGGTGTTGGAGGGAAAGACAAAGAAAGTATTGGAACTTTTGATAGAGGCATTATCATCTTCTCATTTGGAAGACGAAAAACGGTTAAAAGAAATCATCAGTGAAATGGAGTCCGCACTTTATATGCGGCTGATTTCTGCGGGTCACAGTACAGCCGTGAATCGAACCTTTGCCTATCGTTCCCAGATGGGACGATACGACGAGGCAATGGGTGGAATCTCCTATTATCGATTCCTAAAGCAGTTGAATGACAATTTCGAGGAATATAAAGACAATACTATAGCAATCCTGAAAATGCTGTGTAAAAAGATCTTTACAAGGGATAATATGGTGACGGGGATTACCTGTGAAGCTTCTGCCTATGCAACTTTCGAAAACGTATTTTCATCATTCATCGAAAAAATGCCATATCATGATGCTGGGGTAGAGATGATACCGGCACAGCTTCATTGTAAGGATGTGCAGCAAAATGAGGGCTTTAAAACCGCAGGGCAGGTACAATATGTGGCACGAAGCGGTAATTTCCGCGAGCGGGGAATTCCATATCATGGCTCATTCCGGGTGGTTCGTGCCATGCTTAGTTATGGCTATCTCTGGAATGAAGTACGAGTCAAAGGGGGAGCCTACGGGGTTATGTGTAATTTCCCAAATTCGGGAGAAGGATATTTTGTATCTTACCGGGATCCGAAACTTGCCGAAACCAATGAAACTTACAAAAATGTGGCAGAGTATTTGCGAAAGTATGAGGCAGATGAACGGGAAATGACCAAAAATATCATAGGAACCATCAGCAGTGTGGACACCCCGTTACCTCCGAAAGCCAAAGGCAACCGCTCCATGACAGCTTATTTTATAGGACTTCCCTTTGAAGAAATTCAAAAAGAGCGGGATGAGATTTTGTCCACCTCCGTTGAGGATATCAGGCGTGCCGGAGATATGGTGGATGCTCTTTTGGCAGATGGAAAAATCTGCGTTCTTGGAAACGAGGAAAAAGTGAAAGAAAATGTACAATTGTTTGGAAGTGTGGACACTTTATAAGAGACAGAGGAAGAAAGGAGTCACCGATGAACGAAGAAAAAAAGAATCAACCCTTTAAATCCGGTTTTGTATCTTTGGTGGGGCGTCCCAATGTGGGAAAATCCACATTGATGAATCGCATCATCGGACAAAAAATTGCCATTACAAGCAATAAACCTCAGACTACGCGAAATCGGATTCAGACCGTATATCATGACGAACGTGGGCAAATTGTTTTTCTTGATACACCGGGGATTCACAAGGCAAAAAATAAACTGGGTGAATACATGGTTACTGTGGCAGAGAGAACCTTTGAGGAAGTGGATATGATATTGTGGCTGGTGGAGGCCACCACGTTTATCGGAAAGGGAGAGCATCATATCGCAGAACAGCTTAAGAAAGCCCATATCCCGGTGATTCTTGTAATGAATAAAATTGATACCGTGAAAAAAGAAGAATTGCTTCAGTGCATCGATGCCTATCAGCAGATTATGGAGTTTGATGAAATCGTTCCTGTATCTGCTTGGACCGGAGAAAGTGTGGATCATCTTGTGGATGTCATGTTCCAGTATTTAGAAGAAGGCCCGGCCTTTTATGATGAGGATACCGTGACGGATCAGCCGGTGCGTCATATTGTGGCAGAATTAATTCGGGAGAAGGCATTGCGCCTTCTGGCAGATGAAATTCCCCACGGAATTGCCGTAGCAGTGGATCAGATGAAATTACGACATAACAATAAAAATATCTATGACATCGATGCCACTATTATTTGCGAGAGGGATTCCCATAAAGGAATTATCATTGGAAAGCAGGGCAGCATGCTGAAAAAAATAGGAACCCAGGCAAGGCGTGAGATTGAGGAAATGCTTCAAAAGAAGGTAAACTTGAAACTGTGGGTAAAAGTGAAAAAGGATTGGCGGGACAGCGATTTCCTTTTGAAAAACTTTGGTTATGACAAGAAAAACATGGAATAAAATACCTCGTATAGATGGTTTTCTTTGTGGAGAAGATAGTAATATCAACAACAACGGAGGAAGCCATTATGAACAACAAGTTTTGGAATCAGTTTTATGAAACCGGAAAGATTTCAGACTATTTGAAATATGTCAATGCAGCGGAAAATTCATCTGCTTCGGATAAAATTTATCCGGAGGGAGGATTTTCCGGTGAGATGGAGAAGATGCAGCATGCAGGAAAAAGTGACAGGGATGGTTCTTTCGGGTACTCCCGTGGGGGAATACGATAAAAGAGTCGTAATATTAACCAGGGAGCGGGGGAAGATATCTGCCTTTGCCCGAGGTGCCAGACGCCCGAAAAGCCCGCTGGTGGCAGCGAGTGAACCCTTTACCTTTGGAGAATTTGTCCTTTATCAGGGAAGAGATTCTTATACGATTTCTTCCGTTGAGGTGCAAAATTATTTTTCAGAAATCCGCGAGGAACTGGAAGATATTTATATGGGAATGTACTTTTGTGAAATTGCAGAATATTTTACCATGGAAAACATGGATGCCAAAGAGATTTTGAAATTGTTATATCAATCTCTCCGGGCATTGAAAGTGCCTTCCTTGTCCAGAGAACTGGTAAGACGAATTTTTGAATTTAAAATCATTGCTTTAAACGGGGAAGCACCCCGTTTATTTGCATGCATAGAATGCCAGAAAAAGGAAAGCATTTGCTTTTTTCATCCCGGAGCAGCCGGAATCTTATGTAAAGTATGGTATGGCAAAGCACCCTATCAAAACCGGGGGGCTTACCGAATCACCGGAAGTACCATCTACATATTGCAGCGAATTGTAGCATCGTCGGTGGAAAAATTATATACATTTTCCGTCTCGGAACAGGTGATGCGGGAATTAAATCTTGTGATACCGGATTATTTTGAAAAGCATACGGATAAAAAATTTCAATCGGCACAAATGTTAGATAATCTGCTTTCATTTTAGAGCAAAGGTGAAATTTTTATCTTTCCTTTTCGAAAAGGTTGTGTTATCATATACCATATATGTGTGTTAAGGAGGCTTCAAGTAAATGGCAACAGAGAAGAAAGAGGAAGAAAAAGAAGTTGTTTCTAAAAACTTTATTGAACAGGAAATTGAGAAAGATCTTGCAGAAGGTGTGTACGATCATGTCATGACACGATTTCCACCGGAGCCAAATGGGTATCTGCATATCGGACATGCTAAGTCAATTTTGTTGAACCAGGGACTTGCTAAAAAATATAATGGAACCTTTAATCTTCGTTTTGACGATACCAATCCGACTAAAGAAAAGGAAGAATTTGTAAATTCGATTTTAGAAGATGTGATTTGGATTTGTGGAGGCGAGAAACCTCCGGTATATTTTGCCTCGGATTATTTTGATAAAATGTACGAATGTGCCATCAAATTGATTAAAAAAGGAAAAGCGTATGTCTGTGATTTGACGGCAGATGAGATTCGAGAATATCGCGGAACTTTGACAGAACCGGGAAAGAATAGTCCTTACCGTGACCGTTCCGTAGAAGAGAATTTGGAGTTGTTCCAGAAGATGAAAGAGGGAGCATTTAAAGATGGAGAGAAAGTTCTCCGGGCTAAGATTGATATGGCTTCCCCGAATATCAATATGCGGGATCCGATTTTGTACCGTGTGGCTCATATTACCCATCATAATACGGGAGACAAATGGTGCATCTATCCCATGTATGATTTTGCCCATCCCATCGAGGATGCGGTAGAGGGAATCAGCCATTCCATCTGTACTCTTGAATTTGAAGACCACCGCCCGTTGTATGACTGGGTGGTTCGTGAATGTGAATTTGAGATGCCCCCGAGACAGATTGAATTTGCAAAGATGTATCTCACCAATGTAATTACCGGAAAAAGATATATTAAAAAATTGGTAGAAGATGGTACGGTAGACGGATGGGACGATCCTCGTCTGGTATCCATCACGGCACTGCGCCGTCGAGGCTTCACTTCTTCATCCATCCGCAAATTTATGGAACTTGCCGGAGTATCTAAGAGTAATAGTTCCGTGGATTATGCCATGTTGGAGTATTGCATTCGCGAAGATTTGAAGATGACTCAGCCTCGTATGATGGCAATTTTGGATCCGATTAAACTGGTCATTACCAATTATCCGGAAGATCAGATCGAATATCTGGATGTACCAAACAATCAGGAAAATCCGGAGATGGGAACCAGAAAAGTACCATTTGGCAGAGAACTGTATATTGAGCGGGATGATTTTATGATTGAGCCGCCACGTAAATATTTCCGCCTTTTCCCAGGAAACGAAGTACGTTTGATGAGTGCGTATTTTGTAACCTGCCAGGAGTATATTACGGATGAAAATGGAAAGGTAACGGAGATTCACTGTACGTATGATCCGGAGACAAAAAGTGGTTCCGGATTTACGGGAAGAAAGGTAAAAGGAACCATTCACTGGGTTGCTGCATCCACAGCTGCTAAAGCAGAAGTGCGATTGTATGAAAATCTGGTTGATGAGGAAAAAGGTGTTTACAATGAGGATAATTCTGTGAATATTAACCCGGATTCCCTGAAAGTTTTAAAAGATTGTTATGTGGAGCCTGCTCTTGCCGAGGCAGAGCCGGGAGATCGTTTTCAGTTTATGAGAACGGGGTATTTTTGTGTGGATACAAAGGATACAACGAAAGAACACAAAGTATTTAACCGGATTGTGTCACTGAAGAGTTCCTATCGTCCTGGGAAATAATCCGGAGCCAGAATGGAGGTAGCTATGGGTAATTTGTTTGCAGGGCTGGAAAGCCTTGGTCTCAACATCAAAGATGATGTAGATGTTTATGAAAAGGAAAAGAAAGAAAGCCGGACTGCAGAAGTGCAAAAGGTGCAGGTAAAAGAAATTCAGGAAGAGGATCTTTTGTTTGATAAAACTTATACCTGCCCTGTCTGTGATTTTGAATTTAAAAGCAAGATGGTTCGTACCGGAAAAGCAAAACTGGTTTCAGCTGATACAGATTTGCGTCCCAAATATCAGCGAATAGACCCTTTGAAATACGATGCAATCCTTTGTCCCAAATGTGGATATGCGTCCTTAAACCGGTATTTCAATTTTGTCATGTCTTCCCAGGCAAAAATGATAAAGGAAAATATTTCTACTACTTATCGCTATGTGCCGGAAGGAGAAAAAGTCTATACTTATGATGAAGCGATTACCAGACATAAGATGGCACTTCTCAATACCATTGTAAAGCGGGGAAAGACCAGTGAAAGAGCATATACCTGCCTGAAAATCGCATGGTTGTTCCGTGGAAAACGGGAAGAGATGATGAAAGGCGAGTATAAAAAAGAGGAAGTAGAAGCCCTTTTGGAAGAAGAAAAAGAGTTTTTGCAAAATGCGCATGAGGGATTTGTGGCAGCGTTTTCCAAAGAGGACTTTCCAATGTGTGGAATGGATGAATATACAGTTATGTATATGGTGGCGGAACTGGCAAGGAGAATTGGAAATCAGGAAGAAGCAAAGCGCTGGGTTTCCAAAGTACTTGTGGCCAAAGATGCCAATCGCCGGATTAAGGATAAAGCACTGGCATTGAAAGATATGTTGCAACAGGAAGAGCAGGCATAAAATCAAGGCAGGATAGAATGGAGAATAGGCTAAATGGAATTATGGATTGACATATTTATGGATGCTCTGATGGATAGCTTGAAGTTACTACCCTTTTTGTTTCTGACATATCTTCTTATGGAATATTTGGAGCATAAAACCAGTACCCGGACAAAGGCTTGGATTCGAAAAGCGGGGAAATTAGGACCCATTGCCGGAGCTACTGTGGGTATTTTTCCCCAATGTGGATTTTCGGTGGCGGCCTCGAATTTGTATTCCGGCGGTATTATTACGGTGGGAACATTGGTTGCTGTCTTTTTATCGACTTCCGATGAGATGCTTCCGATCTTTTTATCCGAAGCAGTAGAAGGGCGTATCATACTTCAGGTACTGGCAGTTAAATTTGTGGCAGCAGTTTTTACCGGATTTATTGTGGACTTTGTTTTGCATCTGCGTCCAAATCGGATTCAATACAAAGATATTCATACCATGTGTGAGAGTGAACATTGTCATTGCGAAAAAGGAATTTTTCCCTCTGCATGTATGCATACCATAAAAATATTTGTATTTATCTTTATTTTTTCACTTGTGCTCAATTTCCTGATTGAGATCGGTGGAGAAGAACAGATTTCCGAATTTTTATCAGGACATGCTCTGCTTGGCCCGTTTTTTGCGGCAATTGTTGGATTGATTCCAAACTGTGCTGCATCGGTTCTGATTACGGAGATGTATCTGGAAGGTATTTTAAACTTTGGGTCTATGATTTCCGGACTTATGGTGGGAGCCGGAGTTGGACTTCTGGTATTGTTCCGAACAAACAAAAGATGGAAAGAAAATCTTTCCATCTTAGGAATTGTTTTTGGCGCCGGAATCGTTTGGGGGCTTATTGTAAATTTGTTATTATAATGAATGATAAACAAAATGAATTATTCTTCGGTTATGATGCCGTTTACCTTTGTCATGGCACGAGGGACGGCATCTTTTGATGTCTTCCAGGGAGCATCGGTATTGCGGTAATCAAACTTTTCGATGAACCATGCCACCTCTTCTTCCATGCGTTTGTAATTATCCATAAAAACCGTGTTTAAATCCTTTGTGAAATCTTCCAAAGTTGCCCCATGGAGATATTTGGGAGCTTCTTCAAAAAGCATTCCATAGTGTTCCAGGCAAAATCCCCTAGATTTCTTAAACTTTGTCACAAAAGCAGAATCTTCTTCATAAAGATAGAAAATGGTGGCAATATAACGCTGATAGACCCCCTCAATGCGGTCACAGATATAACAGGAATGGCTGATTTTCTCCGTAAAAGAGAAAAGAGAGGTTTCCTCTTTTTTTGAAAATAGGCCACCGGAAGATTTCCTGCCCTTTTTTTGTAATAATTCGATTTCTTTTATCATATTCTTCATGTGTGTATCAATGATAAGTGCAAGACCCAGACGATTTTCAAAATCATACATCATTTGCATATGGCGGGCACAAAATCCGATTTTGTCCGTGGTAAGGCGGATATCGTCTTCCATATAACTGGGGCCCATGGCAAATGCCACAGCATCTTTCTCCAGAGAAAGCTTCATGGCACATACCGGGCATTCGCAGGGCTTGTCAAAAATATCATTGACGGGAATCGTGTATAATTGTTCTTTCATAAGTACCTCCCATGGTTTGGATTCATTTCATATATTATAGCATACGGATAAAAATAAAGCAAAAAAATGAGAAAAAAAGAGAATAAATGAGAAAAACACATAACAGGTCTAAAAATAAACGAAAATGCATAGTCATACGATTTGCAAAAAGGAAGAGAAATGACTATCATATATATCAATCGTTAGCACTCAGCAAAGGAGAGTGCTAACAAGTAAAAATCGAAAAGATTATGATTGGAGGAAATAAAAATGAAATTAGTACCATTAGGCGACAGAGTTGTATTACAGCAGTTAGAAGCAGAAGAGACGACAAAATCCGGTATTGTTCTTCCGGGTCAGGCACAGGAAAAACCTCAGCAGGCTGAAGTAGTAGCAGTTGGTCCAGGTGGTCTTGTAGATGGCAAAGAAGTAAAGATGGAAGTGAAAGTCGGAGACAAGGTTATTTATTCCAAATATGCCGGAACCGATGTTAAATTGGAAGATAATGAATATGTTATCGTTCGTCAGAGTGATATTGTAGCAATTGTTGAAGAATAATATTATATTAATTGGAGGTCTTAGAAATGGCAAAGGAAATTAAATTTGGCGTAGATGCCAGAAAAGCACTGGAAACAGGAGTAAATAAATTAGCAGATACCGTGCGCGTAACATTGGGACCAAAAGGACGCAACGTTGTTTTGGATAAATCTTTTGGAGCTCCATTGATTACCAATGATGGAGTTACAATTGCAAAAGAGATTGAATTGGAAGATGCCTTTGAAAATATGGGTGCCCAGCTGGTAAAAGAAGTTGCTACCAAGACCAATGATGTAGCAGGAGATGGTACTACCACCGCTACTGTTCTTGCTCAGGCAATGATTAATGAAGGAATGAAAAACCTTGCAGCCGGAGCAAATCCAATTATTCTTCGAAAGGGAATGAAAAAAGCAACCGATTGTGCAGTGGAAGCGATCAAGAACATGAGTGAGACTCTTTCCGGAAAAGAGCAGATTGCTAAAGTTGCTGCTATTTCTGCCGGAGATGACCAGGTTGGAGAGATGGTTGCAGATGCTATGGAGAAAGTTTCAAATGATGGTGTTATTACCATTGAAGAATCCAAGACGATGCAGACAGAATTGGATTTAGTAGAAGGTATGCAATTTGACCGTGGATATTTGTCCGCTTATATGGCTACTGATATGGATAAAATGGAAGCAAATCTTGAAAATCCATACATTTTGATTACCGATAAGAAAATTTCCAATATTCAGGAAATTCTTCCACTTTTGGAGCAGATTGTACAATCCAGTGCTAAATTGCTTATTATCGCAGAAGATGTTGAGGGCGAGGCACTTAGTACTTTGGTATTAAATAAATTGCGTGGAACATTCCAGGTAGTTGCTGTAAAAGCACCGGGATATGGTGACCGCAGAAAAGAAATGTTGAAAGATATCGCCATTCTTACCGGTGGTCAGGTGATCACAGAAGAACTTGGTATGGATTTGAAAGATACGACCATGGATCAGTTAGGACGTGCGAAATCTGTTAAAGTTCAAAAAGAAAATACCATTATCGTAGATGGTGAAGGCGATAAAGCAGAAATTGAAGCTCGTGTTTCTCAGATTCGTAAGCAGATTGAGGAGACAACTTCTGAATTTGATAAAGAAAAATTGCAGGAAAGACTTGCAAAATTGGCAGGTGGCGTAGCAGTTATCCGTGTAGGAGCAGCAACCGAGACAGAGATGCAGGAAGCAAAACTTCGTATGGAAGATGCATTGGCAGCTACCAGAGCCGCTGTAGAAGAAGGAATTATTGCAGGTGGTGGTTCCGCATATATTCATGCATCCAAAGAAGTTTCCAAGATGGCAGCTACATTGGAAGGTGACGAGAAGACAGGTGCCAATATCATTTTGAAGGCATTGGAAGCTCCACTTCGTCGTATTGCCGAAAATGCCGGTTTGGAAGGTTCTGTTATCATCGATAAAGTAAGAGAAGAAAATCCGGGATTCGGCTTCAATGCTTATACAGAGCAGTATGTAAACATGGTTGAAAATGGAATCCTTGACCCGGCTAAGGTTACAAGAAGTGCATTGCAAAATGCTACAAGCGTTGCATCCACACTCTTGACAACCGAATCCGTTGTTGCTAATATTAAAGAAGATGTACCGGCTATGCCGGCAGGTGGCGCACCTGGCATGGGCATGATGTAAACCATCCGCAAGCAAATCAAGCGCCCACCGAAGGTGGGCATTTGATTTGAACGGATGGTTTAGTGATACGCGCAGAAGCACCCCATGGGGTGCGGCCACGCCGGAGGGCGTGGGGCGCGTGGAACTAAGAGAAAAGTGATACGCGCAGAAGCCCCCCATGGGGTGCGGCCACGCCAGAGGGCGTGGGGCGCGTATCAACAATAAAGAAAAACAGGAGGACAACATGGAACAGGCATATGCAGAATATAGTGTAAAACAAAAAACAACAGGAAAAGATATTGCACTAAAAATCATGATGATTTTTGGTGTGGTTTTGCTTTTTTTAGTTGGTTTTCTAACCAAATTCCAACTTCTGTTTTTAGTGGCGGCTGTGGCAGTTTTTGCCATGGTATGGTTTTGGCCCAGATTTCATGTGATTTGGGAATATGTTTATTGTGACGGTCAGCTGGATTTTGATATGATTCAGGGAGAGGACAAGCGAAAGACGGTTCTTCGTATTGACCTAGAGAATGCTGATGTGATTGCACCGATGGATTCGGAACGCATTGCAGGATATCGTCATTTGCGAACCAAGAAATTTTATTCATTACAACCAGATGCCAAGACATATGGTATTGCGGTTCGTGTAGAAGGAAAAGAAGAAAAGATTCTTCTTGAATTTGAACCAAATCAAAAAATGCTGGATTTAATATATACGAAATTTCCGAAAAAAACAGAAATTTCAAAAAATGAAGAACAATAAAATTAAGAAATATAGATGTGAAAGAGTCAATTTGTCACAATTGGCTCTTTTTGTTTTTTTTGCCATATTTTTGAAATAATAATACCATAAAATAAGGTATGTTGCCCCAAGCGTCATAGAATAGTGAAAAAAATGAAGTTCAGGAGGGAAAAGAGATGAATTTTCCAGGGAAAGGAAGATTAGTAAAATGGATGAAAGGACGAAAAACTTCCATTTATGAACATGGGTATCGCAAAGAATATGACAAGGAATATGGAAAAGAAGCAGATTCTTATCAAAGATATCAATCGGTGATAAAACGAAAAATAAAGGTGGAAAGTGAAATCTCATTTGAAAAAGGTCTGGCAGTGGAAAGCCAAGACCGAGACCGGGAATTGACTGAACAATTAAAAAATGAAAAATATACATTTGAAAATCCTTATGTGGTTCTGAATCCTTATGGCAGAACACCGCTGTGTGCCTATGTTATGTTTCAGACGGAAGGACCCTGCAAAGTGCGTTTCCTTGTGAAAGGAAAGACTGATGCAACGGATATAAAAGATGAGGTAAAAAACTTTGAAAAGTGGCATAGAGTACCGATTTACGGACTATATCCTTCTTGGGAGAATCAAGTCACATTGGAACTTTTGGATGAAAGAGGGAATGTGATAAAAAAGAAAGAACTGATTCTTTCCACAGGAAAACTTCCCCAATCTATGGAAGATATGGTGCGGATTGAAAAAAAGAAAGCTACTTCCTCTATGAAATTAATCCTGGTTACCGGTAAAAGTATGCCTTATCCCATGGCTTTTGATGAAGAAGGAGAGATTCGATATATGATGAAATTCCGGCCACGGGGATATGGATTTTTCCCTTTGGCCAATGGCCGATTTATCGTGATGGAGCGCCAGACACTCTTACCCACTCAGCTGATTCCCCATTCTACACAAATGTATGAGATGGATTATCTGGGAAGAGTATATCGCACGTATTATGTGCCAAATGGGATTCATCATGATGTATGTGAGATGACACCGGGAGGAAATTTGCTGATTGCCAGCAATTCTCAATGTGGACATGTGGAGGATTGTATTGCAGAAGTCAATCGGGAAAATGGCAGAGTGGAAGCCGTACTGGATATGCGTGAAATATTTGGCACCGCTTACAGAGATCGCACCAATTGGGTGCATATCAACTCCCTGGATTATGACAGTGAGAAAAAACAGGTATATTTTTCGGCGAGAAATATTCATACCATTGGATGTATTGACTGGAAAAGAAAAAAGTTGAAATGGATTCTGGGAGAAAAAAATATGTGGAAAGAACGGCCTTTTTCCCGGAAACTATTGGAGACACCGGAGGGTATGCCGTGGCATTTTCAACAGCATTCTGCCAAGCTGGTGAGAGAAAATCTGGATGGCAGACCGGATACCATTCATATTATGATATTTGATAATCATTGGCATGTGAGAAGAAAAAATAAATTTTTTGACCAAGATGAGCAATCTTATGTTACAATATATACGATAGATGAAAAAAAGAAGAAAGCTTGGATTGAAAAACGTTTTGGCGGTATAAAATCAAAAATCACATCCAATGGCATATTGAAAGGTGACGCGGGGCGATTGTTTTATATGGGTGGCTTCTTAGCCTATCCGGAAGAGAATGACAACCGGGGTGGCTATATTTACGAATTTGATTATGAGTCCAGGGAGACCCTCAATGAGTATTCCATCCGTTATTTCTTTTTCCGTGCCTATGAACTGTGCATGAATATGGAGGATTTGTCCAATGCCATGGACCTCTATGAAGAGCCGTGTGTGGGCTGGCTTCAGCCTTTTGAAAAGATGGACAGGCCTATGGAACGTCCACAAAAAAAGACTTCCGAAGCACCGATAACCTGTCCCCAGGAAAGAATCCGACTTCGGCTGGAAGATCAAAATTTGCAAATTAAGTCCAGAGATCACTTGATTCAGCAGGTGGCAGTAAATGGGAAAAAATATGCCTATCAAAAAGATTTTCGAAAACCGGCCCGGGAGCAGGATTTAGCTGCCGAGATGGAATATTATGTATCCATTCCCCTATACAATCTGGAAGAGGACACCTACGAAGTATATGTGCGTTTTGCCGACGAATGGTATGACAGTGGGGAGACGTTTACAATCACGAGCGGAGAACGAAGGAGCGAATGAAGTGAAAAAACAATGGATTCCATTGTGGATTTTGGTAGCTCTTGGTTTTCTTGTGCTATGCATGCCCGTGGAAACCCAGGCAAAACGAAGGAGCCTGCAGGTAAAAAGCGTAAAGACATTGGAAGAGGCAGTGAAGAAATTGGAGAAAACCGGAGGTATCATCTTGTTGAGTGATAGAACCTATCGCTTGAAAAAATCCATTGATGTGCCGTCTAACGTAACAATATGCGGAAAAACAAAGACCATGATTGACTGCAGTAAATTAAAGGGGAGAACGGCATTTATTGCAAAAGATACCAAAGAAGTGCATATTCGCAGGATACGCTTTTCTCATATTGTGAAAGGAAGTGCCATAAAGGGCATTCGGAGCCGGAATATGCGGATTACGGACTGCCGGTTTGAAGGTGGTGATATTGCGGTGGCTTTTCAGGGGTGCTATCGCCCCATCGTCAGCAAGAATACATTTACAAAGGTGAGTCAGCCCATTTCCTTTACCATTTCCCAAAAACGGATTCGGAAAGGGAGACATAGCCGTCTTGTGATAGTAAAGAACAGTATCACCAAAAAGCGAATCGACCAGATGAAACAAAATACGGTCACAAAGGCAGAGCATTATTATGTTACCTACTCCAATGATGGAAAAAAGAAAAAAAGATTGTTTTACTATCGCGACAAGAAGGACAACAATCTTAACATTTATCCCAACAAAAGGCCTTACCGGGAACGGTATACCGACGAAACCACATACCGGGGCAATACGAGAGATTATTATCTTTTCCGATCCTATATGGAACAGTTGGAATATTGTGGAGGCGGAACCCTGACGATAAAAAAGGGGCGATATTTTATCAGCAATGCCATCTGTATCCCATCCAATGTAAAAATTATTTTAGAAGATGGTGTTATTATAAAAAAGACCAAGGCAATCTATCAAACGGAGCTTGACAATCCCAAAGTGATTTTCATCTTTGTGCCGCCTTCTAAGGCAAAAAGAAAAGAGGCCATCGGAGGATATGGAGGTACTCATGATGTCTTAGTGATGGGAAAAGGGAGAGCTATTATAGACTGCAACAATAAAATGCCGGGACGAGGGATGGACATGGGGCATTGTAGAAATATTATCATACAAAACTTGTCTTTCCACAACCAATATGGTTCCCACTATATTGAACTCAATTCTTCTCAGAATGTTATTGTCCGGCAATGTGAATTTTGGAAATTTCGAGATTACAAAGGAGATACTTACAAAGAAGCCATTAATATCGATGGGACGGACTATGCTGTAAATGGGTTCAATCATATCTGGTCCAAGCATGATAAATCCGTATGCCAGAATATCGAAATATCCAATTGCAAATTTACGGATCTTGGCACGGCCATAGGTTCTCATACCTATATCGCCAACCAGGGGCAACAATGCTATCATACGGATGTTCGTATTGTAAATAATACCTTTCACGGAACAACCAATTGTGCTATACGGGCATTAAACTGGAAAAATGCTTTGATATGTGGCAATTCTTTCCGTGATGTGGGCATTCAGAACGGAGCCAAGAATTTTTCCATATTCTTAGGAGGTGTGATTTGCCCAACGGTAAAAGAAAATGCATTTGCCAATGTGTTTGTTCCACTGACCATACGGCAGCAGATTCAATATGCATTGGAGCGAAAAGCCGGATATCCCATTAGCGAAAGTGAAATCACAGAGCAGAACTGGAATGATATCCTTTATACCAATGGAATCTATGGGGAGGTATTTATGGCGGCTGTTCGTTATACAAAAGATTTGGCATTAACAGATAAAACCATGAAATATTTCTATGAATAAAAAGAAAATGACATATTTTGAGAGTAATCTATAACTATAATTAGAAATCGGATAAAGAAAGGTGAGAAAGAATGAAACGTAAATTAGTTATGGCGGGAGCCGTTGTTTTTTGTGCAGCAGTACTTCAATTGGCAGATGCAGACTCTGCACAGGCAGCAAAAAAGTATACCATCAGTAAGTCTACAAAACCTTGCAATAGTACATATACAAAAGGTGCAGGATATAATAGTAAATCAAAAAATTATTATACCATAAAATCCTATTTGGAAAAATTAAAAAAAGAGGGTGGAGGTACTCTTGTACTGAAAAAAGGAACCTATAAAATCTGCTCGACACTGACTGTTCCAAGCAATGTTACCATTCAATTGAAAAATGGGGCTGTATTGAAAATGACAGACAAGACCGGCAGTAAGGCATTAAAGCCGGGAAAAGTGATGTTTAAATTGACCAGCGCCAAAGCAAAAAATTATAAGGGAACCAAGAAGGTTACGATTACCAGCAATAAACAGGCCACCATTGACTTGGGAAAAGTAAAAAATGCTATTGCCATCGATATGGGTCATAATTACAGTGTCAATATTTCCAATTTGAAATTTAAAAATAAGAATGCAGGAACGTATATCAATATCGCGGGAAGCCGTTCTGTGAAAGTGAACAATTGTACATTCCAGGGAAATGTGGAATATACAGGAGGCTCCTATCAGGCAGCAGTACTTGTCAATGGATATGGCAGTACCCCGTGCAATAATATAAAAATCCAATCCAACATATTTACCAATCTTGAAAATGGAATCCGCACTACCAAATATAAAAAATCCGTATATTCGGAAGGAGTTTCCATTCGCAAAAATAAATTCAAAAATATGACAACCAGTGCAGTTACCGGAAAAATGTGGAATGCCCCTACTATGACCGGAAATGTAATTTACCGTGGAGACGATACCAAGGGAACCGCTTATGCATTTCGTATGTATAGCATGACAGAACCGGAAATTTCCGGCAATACCATTGATAAATGTCGACTTCCGATTTATTTTGGAAGAGCTTCCAAAATAAATAATACCATTTCTGCTTCCAAGATTTCTTCCATGGAAAATAATACGGTTACCAATGCCGTTGTGTACTATGTTACCATGAAAAATGAAGGCGAGAGCCGGTTGTTGTATTTCAAAGATAAAAATGATAATAATTTCCGTATCACACCGGAAACCACCCCATATCGCGGACATTATGAGACAAGTTCTAATTATACAGCCAACAATGGACAGGCAAAGACGTATTTTATGATGCGTTCTTACATGGAGCAGCTGGAGTATGCTGGAGGCGGTACCATTACGGTGGCCCCGGGAACCTATTTGCTCAGTCATTCTGTCTGCATCCCGTCCAATGTTACCATTAATTTTGAGGATGGCGTCAAGATTCAGAAAGTGAAAGCTGCCAATACCAATATGGCAACCAATAAAACCATGTTTGAACTGGTTCCACCGTCCAAAGAGGGAATTAAAAATTCGGTAAGTGGTTATAATGGTTCTCAAAATGTCACCTTACAGGGAAATGGCAGTACCATTTTTGACTGTGCTTATACATTAAATGCCATGGCTGTAGTTATGGGACATGCACAAAATGTAACCATCCGGAACATTGCATTTACCAATGAAAATGGTTCTCATTTTGTGGAACTGAATTCTTCCAAAAATGTAACCATAGAAAATTGTTCCTTTACCGACTTTAAGATTTATAATAACAAGAGTCACAAAGAGGCAATCAATATTGATACGACAGATTCCAACAACAATGGATTTAATTATGAATGGTCGACGCATGACCGCACAGCCTGCGATACGGTGATGATTAACAATTGTATGTTTACCAATATTGGTGTGGCAGCAGGAAGTCATACCTATTCGGTGGCTATGAATGATGTGAACACACAGGTTTACCATGAAAATATTACTTTCCAAAATTGTAAAATCAGTCAGACTTACAATGCCGGAATTCGTATGTTGAACTGGCGCAATGCGGTGATTAAGGACAATCAATTCCTTGGCATTCAAGGGCTGGAAGACAATAAAAATTACAATTATACTTGTGTTTTGGTAAAGGGTGCTGTCAATCCTACCATTACAGGAAATACGTTTGAAAAAGCGGGAAGCAAGAAAAATTATGCCGTTGTCATCTATGAAAAGACTTCTGCTACAGTGGCCGGAGCGGTGGCAGCCGGATATGCCGATACTTATAGTGTGTTAAGTGAAGAAAATCGTGCGGCACTTCGCGAAAATACAGTAAAGGGATTGTGCTATAAGAGATTCCTAACCAAGTATGCGGACGGCTCCAGCGATTTGTATGTAGATGGTGGAGCGACAAAGAATCCAGATAACTTATTCAAGAATGCCAGCGATGCTTCGGAAGGAGACAATGCTTCTATTTCCGATGACAGCAAAGAGGATGCGGCAGAAGAATAATAAAAAATAGCAATACTAGTGAAAAAGTGGGGTTGTTCATTGACAATCCCACTTTCGTACGTTATAATGAAACGATGAGAGAAAGGTGCCGATGTGCCAAATCGGTGTGCCGGAGGCAGGGACACGGCGCCGGGTAAGATGCTCCTTCAGGGAGCAAAGAATGGAGGAAGTCATGGCTGAAGTAAAAAAGAATATTCTGACAGAAGAAGGATTAAAAGCACTGGAGTCAGAATTACAGGATTTGAAAGTAAATCGTCGTAAAGAAGTTGCACAGAAAATCAAAGAAGCGAGAGAACAGGGAGACCTTTCGGAAAATGCTGAGTATGATGCAGCAAAAGAAGAGCAAAGAGACATTGAACTTCGAATTGAAGAGATAGATAAGATTTTAAAAAATGCCGAACTGGTTACGGATGATGATATTGATTCCAGTGTAATCAGCATCGGTTGCACCGTTAAAATCAAAGATTTGGAATATAATGAAGAAATGGAATACAAATTGGTTGGTTCTACCGAAGCCAACAGCTTAAAAGGTAAGATTTCCAATGAATCTCCGGTTGGTAAAGCATTAATTGGTGCCCAAAAGGGTCATACGGTAATGGTTGAGACCCCGGCAGGTATGCTGAAATATAAAATTCTTGAGATTACAAAGAACTAACGGGAGGATAGCAAAGTGGCAGAAGATATCAATCAATTATTAAAGGTCAGAAGAGAAAAACTGGCAAACTTGATCGAAGAAGGAAAGAATCCCTTTGAGATTACCAAATGTGATGTGACACATCATTCCATGGATATCAAAGAGAATTATGATGAAATGGAAGGAAAGGTAGTGACCATTGCCGGACGTATGATGTTCAAACGTGTTATGGGAAAAGCTTCTTTCTGTAATGTGCAGGATTTGAAAGGAAGCATTCAGGCCTATGTAGCAAGGGACAATATCGGAGAAGATTCCTACAAGGATTTCAAAAAATATGATGTTGGTGATTTGCTTTCCATCACAGGAGAAGTATTTAAGACAAAGACCGGAGAAATTTCCATCCATGCAACGGAAGTGGTGCTCTTATCCAAGAGTCTTCAGATTCTTCCAGAGAAATTCCACGGTCTTACCGATACGGATATCCGTTATCGTCAGCGCTATGTGGACTTGATTATGAATCAGGAAGTTAAAGAAACGTTTATCAAGCGTTCCAAGATTTTGCGTGAGATTCGTAATTTCCTCGCGGATAGAGATTTTATGGAAGTGGAAACTCCGATGCTTGTTTCCAATGCCGGAGGAGCGGCTGCACGTCCATTTGAAACCCATTACAACGCCTTGGATGAAGATGTAAAACTTCGCATTTCCTTGGAATTATATCTGAAAAGATTGATTGTAGGTGGTTTGGAGCGGGTGTATGAAATTGGCCGGGTATTTCGTAATGAAGGTCTGGACACACGCCACAATCCGGAATTTACGTTAATGGAGCTTTATCAGGCATATACCGACTACGAAGGCATGATGGAGTTGACAGAGAGTATGTATCGCTATCTGGCAGAGAAAGTTTGTGGCAGTGCCATCATTACTTACAATGGCATTGAAATTGACTTTTCTAAGCCATTTGAGCGCATTACTATGCTGGATGCTGTTAAAAAGTATGCCAATATTGATTTTAGTGAAATTAAGACAGATGAGGAAGCAAAGAAACTGGCGGATGAGCATAATATCGAATACGAAGCACATCATAAGAAAGGTGACATTCTCAGCATGTTCTTTGAAGAATATTGCGAGGACAAATTGGTTCAGCCGACCTTTGTCATGGACCATCCGATTGAAATTTCACCGCTTACAAAGAAGAAACCGGACAATCCGGATTTTGTGGAGCGTTTCGAATTGTTTATCAATGGTTGGGAAATGTGCAATGCTTATTCCGAATTAAATGACCCGATTGACCAGAGAGAGCGTTTTGCAGCTCAGGAAGAAGCATTTGCAGCCGGAGATGAAGAGGCAAATCATACGGATGAAGATTTCTTGAATGCCCTTTCTATCGGTATGCCACCGACGGGAGGAATCGGCTATGGAATAGACCGCCTTGTGATGCTCCTTACTGACTCGCCAGCGATTCGTGATGTAATCTTGTTCCCGACAATGAAGAGTTTGGATAAATAAATCAAGTGTTTATGCGGGTTTGAAGCACTTTGATTGGAAATTTACCACAAATTTTACCACAATTACCAAATCAAACAGTGCGGAATATTCCTAAATATGCATAAGGTAAAGTTTAAATAGTTTAATTTAATATTTTGCAAATTAAAGGCACTTTCTAAAAAACAGTGAATTTTTTAGAGAGTGTCTTTTTTGTGTTATGGAAATAAATTTTGAAAGGTGGTGATACAGATGCTAAAGGTCAGAATGTCAGGAACGAAAAAAGAACTCCGAAGGTTTGTAAAAAAGATGAGTCGGAGTAAGGACTACGATATAGAAACGACATCAGACTTTAAGCCTTACAAAGGTAACCCCAAATTTCGCATCTTGTATGTGAATCTGAAAATGAAACAAAAAGATTAGATTATTGAGAATACGGAGGGTCAGAATTATGTGTAAAGTAATAGCGATTTGTAATCAGAAAGGTGGCGTTTCCAAGACCACCACAACAGTAAA
>JALEKC010000030.1 GCA_022769325.1 Eubacterium sp.
GGATTCCTTATCACTGTATGGTCTTTAGAAAATCTGGCCCAGTAGCTCAGTTGGTTAGAGCGCTGCCCTGTCACGGCAGAGGTCAAGGGTTCGAGTCCCTCCTGGGTCGTTTACAAAGATTATTTCTTTGTAAATTATCTATATTTTTATAGGTATGCTGGTGTGGCGGAACTGGCAGACGCCCAGGACTTAAAATCCTGTGGGTGGTGACACCCGTACCGGTTCGATTCCGGTTACCAGCATGAAAAATGCTTCATAGTTTATTCTATGAAGCATTTTATATTTCTTATTAAAATCTAGATCATTTGTTTCATTGCCATCGCCCGTGATAGGAATCTTATCTCCTTTATAGGAAGGAGGAGATTCGACGGCACTGGTGATAACGTCTTTACAACGGGCAAGAAATTCGCGAATCAGTCGTTTGGGTTTTCCCCCATAGGGATATCCGTCGGAGGGAATTCCGGTACAATTCAGGCCACTTTTTTGTGCAATATAAGTGGCACGATATAGATGATAACGCTGTGTAACAATAATTGGTTTTGAAACAGAAAATACATTCTTTGCCCGCCACATGCTCTCGTAAGTGGAAAAACCCGCATGATCCATAAAAATGTCGCTGGAAGGGACTCCGGCATCCATGGCATATTGTTTCATTACTTTCACTTCATTATAATACTCACTGCCATGGTCACCGCTCATGAGAATCTTCGGTGCTTTTCCTTCTTTATAAAGGGAAATTCCCTTGTTAAGACGATCCGTAAGCATGGGACTTGGCTTACCGTTGTTCAGACCTGCCCCCAATATGAGAATGCAGTCATAATCCTGGGAAAGCTCCTGGGAAGAATCGACGATGTCTTTCTTTGCATGGAGCGTAACCCAGAGATTAAGAGATAATATGCATAGGACAATGAAAATAAGAAGAAGGACGATAATAAGAAATATGCGCTTTATCCATTTTTTCATCTTCATTTTCCATTCGTTTTACAATATCATGCGAAGGGGAAGAATTATTCCACCTTTGGAAGAGTAGCAAGACTTTTTGCAATATCCTCGTCGGAAGGGGTATAGTCTGACATTTCACCATTATTATATTTTTCATAAGCGACCATGTCAAAATATCCGGTACCGGTAAGACCAAAGACGATATTCTTTTCTTCGCCGGTTTCTTTGCATTTCAAAGCTTCATCAATAGCAACACGGATTGCATGACTGCTTTCAGGAGCAGGAAGAATACCTTCCACTCTTGCAAATTGTTCAGCTGCATTAAATACAGAGGTTTGTTCCACACTTCTTGCTTCCAGATAACCATCGGCATAAAGCTGGGAAACAACGGAACTCATTCCATGGTAACGAAGACCACCGGCGTGGTTGGCAGATGGAATAAATCCACTTCCTAAAGTATACATTTTTGCCAAAGGACATACCTTTCCGGTATCGCAGAAATCATAGGCATATTTTCCGCGGGTTAAACTTGGGCATGAAGCTGGCTCAACAGCGATGATTTTATAATCCGCTTCGCCACGAAGCATCTCACCGACAAATGGTGAAATGAGTCCCCCGAGATTGGAACCGCCACCGGCACATCCTATGATGATATCAGCTTTGACGCCATATTTATCCAGGGCAGTTTTTGTTTCCAGACCAATGACGGATTGGTGAAGCAATACCTGTGACAATACGGAGCCAAGTACATAGCGATAACCTTCCTGAGAAGTCGCCGCTTCTACCGCTTCGGAGATGGCACAGCCAAGACTTCCGGTTGTTCCTGGAAATTCTTCATTGATTTTGCGACCTACATTTGTGTTCATGGAAGGAGAAGGAGTCACATTGGCACCATAAGTACGCATTACTTCCCGACGAAAAGGTTTTTGCTCATAAGATACCTTAACCATATAAACCTGACAGTCCAAATCAAAGTAAGAACATGCCATGGAAAGAGCAGTACCCCATTGACCGGCACCGGTTTCTGTGGTAACACCTTTCAGTCCTTCTTTTTTTGCATAATAAGCTTGAGCAATGGCAGAATTGAGTTTGTGGCTTCCGGAAGTATTATTTCCTTCAAATTTGTAATAAATATGAGCCGGAGTGTCCAATGCCTTTTCCAGGCAGTAAGCACGGGTTAATGGAGAAGGACGGTACATGCGGTAGAAATTACGGATTTCTTCCGGAATATCGATATAGGCTGTTGTATCATCCAATTCCTGCTTTGCCAATTCGGTACAGAAAATCGGTTCCAATTCTTCTACAGTAACCGGTTTTAATGTAGCCGGATTCAAAATAGGAGCAGGTTTGTTTTTCATATCTGCCCGAACATTGTACCATTGTTTTGGCATCTCATTTTCCGATAAATAAATTTTGTAAGGGATTTCCTTTGACATATATTTTGCCTCCAGTATTAATATAGTTTATGCACTCTTGTCAAAATTCAAGCCGGCACAAAGATTCCGGTTCATGCGTTGCTGCAAATTGTCATAAGGATTGGAAGAATCCTTTTTTGTACGGATGGTGGTGTGAGTGGTGCCACCGGACACATATACTCGTCCACATTCCGGACAGACTGAAGTTTGCAAAGAGACAGTCGCAGATACCAGTTCTTTATTATCTTTATTGCCTTCCGCAATGGCATTGGCAACATGTTCCTGTTCATGGGACATTACCTTTGCGGCTGAATTTTCAGGACTAATATGTCCCGGTGCCTTGAAGGAAACATTTGCTTCATTGGAACCGTCCACATATTTTCGTCTGGCGCATGTTTGACATTCACCTTTTTTACAGAAGCATTCGGTTCAGTTTTCGCACTTTGGAGCTTGGAATCAACCCTGTCAACCGCTTTAACAGGTGAAACTGTGGAGGCGGAGTAGGCAGGATAAAAAGAAGAATACCCACCAAAGGCGCTGATTGATAAACTCATAAGCAGTCTCCTTTCTTTTTTCTTTATTAAAATTATACTCTACATTATATGAGAAAGTCAATAAATCAATTGCAATCTTTTTAAAACGTTGTATACTATAAATATAGCCAAAGAAAAGAGGAAATGGAATGACAAAAAAGCAAAGAGCAAAAGAAATTATGGAAAGACTGGAAAAAGAGTATCCCCTGGCAGATTGCACCCTGGATTATGATGAAGCCTGGAAACTCTTGGTAAGTGTCCGGTTGGCGGCTCAATGTACCGATGCCCGTGTAAATGTGGTAGTAAAAGATTTGTTTGAACAATATCCAAGCCCCAAAGCATTGGCGGATGCCAAGGTTGAGGAGATTGAGAAAATCGTTCGACCCTGTGGTCTGGGAGCAAGTAAAGCAAGAGATATCCATAAATGTATGAATATGCTGATGGATGAATTTGGAGGGAATGTTCCGGAAGACTTTGATGCTTTATTAAAATTGCCGGGAGTAGGACGGAAAAGTGCCAATTTGATTATGGGAGATGTATTTGGAAAGCCTGCCATTGTGACAGATACCCATTGCATTCGTCTTGTAAATCGCATGGGACTGGTGGATGGTATCAAAGAGCCGAAAAAAGTGGAAATGGAACTTTGGAAGATCATTCCCGGGGAAAAGGGCAGTGATTTTTGTCATCGGCTGGTTTATCATGGGAGAGAAGTATGTTCAGCCAGAAAGGCAAATTGCAGTGAATGTTGTTTGCAAGACATTTGCAAGCAAGTACTTTAAATAGGACAATACATTCTATAAAATAAAGTCTGTAAAAAGGAAAAATGTGATGAATTCCTTTTTACGGACTTTTATTTTTAGAATGGAGGTTGATTTTATGTCAAATTCAACAAAAGAATCTTTTTATTTTACTGCATTTTTTTTAACCATTGGGATTATTCTTATTTTGACTCCCTGGGGCTTGTCCTAATGTGTCTCCAAGATGAAGTTGGGTCTCGAAGCCATGTTTTGTATTTTGCAATAAATCCGGGCGAAGAAGAATCGAATCCTTTTCCAGTAAAAGAACGATGGTGGAGCCACCATATTGAAAATATCCTTTTTCTTCTCCCCGAGTGACGGTGCAGCACTGCTTATGATTACATATTTTACCTACAAGCATGGCACCGACTTCCATCTGAGTAACAAAACCAAATAGCGGAGAACGGATTACCGTATACTCTCTTGCATTTTCTTTGTAAATAGGGATATAGTCATTGGCTATGGGGTTTACAGTGTGCAAGATACCAGGAATAAAATGGTTTTTTGACTGCTTGCCGGAAACCGGATAGTGATACCGATGATAGTCTCCCACTGTCAGACGCAGAACCAGAAGATATCCATTCTTATAATGGGTAGCCAGCTTTTTATTGCGTAGAAGGGACGTCACGGTATATGAGGTATCTTTGATGGAAACATGAAGGTTCGAATGAATGGAATAAGCAGAAGCATAACAATCACAAGGACTGATAAAATCTGAATCCTTGGGAGAAAACGTTCTTGCTTCCGGATTGATTTTTCTTGCAAAGAAATCGTTAAAAGAACCATATTCTTTCTTTTCATAAGAAGACATATCAATATGGTTGGACTTGATAAAGGAGGGAACCAATTTGGCAGAGAATCCGGTATCTAAAAATTTTCCTGCCAATTTTGAAAATTCCGGGCAAACAAGAGGCTTTAACAGCATACGTCCCCAGGTGTGGGTATAAAGAAAATGCAATAGCTTGTCCTGACTGGAATCCTTATGGACTTTCTTTCCGTTACGGTCTACATATTTCATAGGATACCTCCATTAAAAGACGTGAAGAATTTTTAATACGACGATTGCCATAAAAATTAAAATAAAGGCGACCATGGCATTTGACGGTTTTCGAATTTTAAAATCCGATATGTATAAAAAGGATATGGCCAATAAAACAAAAGGAAGAACCGTCAAAAAAAGCTGTTCAGATACCAATGGGCGAAACATATATATAATTGGAAAAATAATGGCAATGGAAGTAATCGGAAGTCCATGATAACATTTGGATTCTGATTTCTCTGGATGAAGATGTTTTAGTTCTTCCAATACATTAAAATAAGCTAAGCGAATGATGCCACAAAGAACAAAAACAATTTCCACAATAATTCCAAAAGTACTATTTAGACCAAGGGAATATGCGATGATGGCCGGAGTGATGCCAAAACAGATAGCATCGCAGAGAGAATCAATCTGAATCCCAAAGATAATTTGTTCTTCGGTTCGATTTTTCATACTGCGTGCGACTTTTCCATCAAAGGTGTCACAGGCGCCTGCAAGAGCCAGGCATAATATAGCAATGTCAAAATTGCCGGACAATGACTGTGTGATGCCAAAGATGGACAGTCCCACCCCCAGATATGTCAAAATAACCGTATAATTGTAAACTCCTATCATAATAAAACCTCTTTTCTGTGAATGTTAAGTATCACTGTTTGAAGATGCGGGTTTTACGGTAAGGTGGGTAATAATTGTTATCATTCCACTTAGTATAACCAGCATATAGTAACTGATTCCCCTGCTCAGGAGCATTCCGGATAACGTAAGAGCGGTGCTGCCAAAAAGGGGTGAAAAAATTTGCAGAAAAAGCCGTTCGCTGATGCCCATTCCACCGGGAAGCGGCAGCATATCCACAGAAATTGAAATGGCTGCCTGCAATAAAACCAAAGTAAGAAGGGATTCTTCATTCAGACCAAAACTTCTATAAACAACATATGTGATGGCAAAAAGAAGTATTCTCTGAACAAAGGTTATCAGTGTTGTGTTGAAGATAACAAGTTTGTTGGCTTTCAAAAACACACTGGCTTTTTTGTATTTACTCATAGATTCCTGTAAACGCTTCATGCGGTTGTTTTTGTCCTTTACCAAATGAAGGTGCTGAAGCAATAAAAATCCTTTGGTAATGAGATATCTTGCTGTATTTGGTAAAAATACAAGAAAGCTCATAAATACAACGCAAAAAACATTTAGTCCCAGACCGAGATAGAGATAAAACTGTGCCTCTGTGGTAAATGTCTGAATCAAGGGCTGACCGAATAAAGCTAAGGCAAGCCCGATAACGACAAGGACAAATTTATATTCGATGGTAACCAGCATCAAAATGATAGAGGCCGTGGGAATATTGATTTTTTGTCGTTGCATATAGAAAATCTGTGCCGGTTGTCCGCCAGTGGCAGATGGGGTGATGCAACTGAAAAAGAATCCCACAAAGGAATATCGGATGCAGTTGATCAAAGGCGCTTTTATTTTTACGGCGTGAAGAAGGTATTTGATAATTACGGATTCTCCACATACATAGCAAATCACAAGAACCAAACCAATAAGAATAAAATGAATTGGTACCTTGCATAGGATTTTTATAATAGGTTCCAGATCCTGATCACGGAAAACAAGCCAAAAGGTCAGAGCCAGCAAAAGGACAAGGAAGCCAACATTAAAAATGTTTTTCTTTTTTGAACTCATGCATAGCCTCCTCTTTTCTTTTCCAATACATTTTTCAGAATCCCATTTACTTTATCAAAAAAATGTTTCACATAAACATAGGCATGGATTCGTTTGTTCCATGCAAAAAGGATTTCAGCGATTAGAATGCCTCCGATGGCATCTATAAAATAATGCTGCTTGGTTACCTGGGTAGAGACAACTACCAACAGCGCAAAAAAGCAGGAGAAAATGCGATACCACTGTGGCACACGCTGGTTTCCGCGAATCCCGATAAAGCACATCCAACTCACCAGACAGTGAATGGATGGAAACAAGTTGGCGGGCTGGTCAATACTGTAAACCCAGCGTAAAAGATAATCGGAAAAATCTGTGCCTAAAATTTCGGGTCTGACATTGGTTGTAGGAAGGCAAAAAAAGCAGATGCCACAGATGATTCGGGACATCATATCCGTTGTGATAAAACGGAAAAATCCATCGGGGTCATCCTTGTGGACTCTCGCTGTCATTATATAGTTTATAATCCAAAAAACATAACATCCAAGATAAATATATACCCATTCCGGTATCACAGGAACCATGCGGTCAAAAGCAGAGGTAAAATCATAATGATGCCAGTTCTTGCATATACTCATGGAACCACTGTAAATCAATGTATTTAATGTAAATGCACTGATTAACGGAAGGATGGTATAGAGAGGAAGGATTTTGGCAATACAATTTTTCATGCGAAATCTCCAATCCGTTGTTGTTTGTATAAATTGCATATGAATCTATTTTACTATAAAGCGAATAAATTTGCAATGAAATATTGACAGAAGTCTTGTTTTGAATGTTAAATTATGATACAATAACACATGGTTTTGAACAAACATAGAAAGGAGAACAAAAAATGGGAATATTTGATGTGCTTGTTGCAATCGTTTTAGGAATCGTGGAGGGAATTACCGAATGGCTCCCCATCAGCAGCACAGGTCATATGATTTTAGTAAATCAGTTTTTGACATTTAGCAATGATGATTTTACTGAGATGTTTTTGGTGGTTGTACAATTGGGAGCGATTATGGCAGTCGTTCTCTTGTTTTGGAATAAGATTTTTCCCTTTAATTTAAAATATAAGACCAATGCTAAGCCATTGGTAAAGACAGATATTATGTTATTGTGGGTGAAAATACTTGTGGCAACCATTCCGGCAGCTATTGTGGGTGTTCTGTTTGATGATGTCATCGATGAGATGTTTTATAATCAGATTGTGGTTGCAGGAGCATTGATTATTTATGGTATCTTATTTATTGTGGTGGAGCGGTGGAACAAAGGAAGACGCCCCATCATTACCAAGGTTCATGATATTACATATCAAACCGCAATTATTATTGGTATTTTTCAGCTGCTGGCAGCGATTATTCCGGGAACTTCCCGTTCGGGAGCCACCATTATCGGGGCGCTTATCATCGGTGTATCCCGTGGTGCAGCAGCGGAATTTACGTTCTATCTTGCCATCCCGGTTATGTTTGGGGCAAGTTTGCTGAAAATCGTGAAGAGCGTGATGCACGGCCTTCAATATGGTCCGATGGAAGTTGTCACCTTATTGATTGGAATGATTGTGGCATTTATCGTATCTTTGTTTGTTATTCGATTTTTGATGGATTATATCCGCAAACATGATTTCACTGGTTTTGGCTGGTATCGCATTGCTCTGGGAATTGTTGTAATTGCTTATTTTGCTATTACCAAAGCTCCGGTCATGTAAGTTCTGTTATGTAAAAAAGAAGTGAAAAATAAGAAAGGTCATGGATTTTCGATTTGGAAATGTCCATGACCTTTTTGTCGGTTGCAAGAACATAGAGCTGATAGTGCGAAATGTTCCCATGCGAAAATTCATTGGGGTAAGCCCAGATAATTCAAAATACCAACGTAGATGGCATAAGCAAACTGGTATTGCATGGTAGTAAGGAGAACGAAGTCTTCATAATTGGTCAGATAGGCCAATTCTACAAGAACAGCCGGCATCTGGGTTCGGCGCAGAACGTATAAAGAAGGTCGCACATAGATTCCGTTATTTTTGGTGCCGATACGTCGTACGATTTCCTGGATAATGTCCCCAGCAAGATAATAGGAGGGAGAATTATCGCTATAGACATAACATTCCGTTCCCTGGATGTCAGGATTAACATTGGCATTGACATGAATGCTGATAAAATAATCGGCGCCCCAGCTGTTTGCCATATCTACCCGTTCCCGCAGACTGGAGTTGGTATCGTAGCCAAGGATTTCATCGGGAGATTGTCTCGAAGCCATGGCGTCAAATCGTGGATCGGCATTTAGAATATCGGTCAAATAAGCTCCTACAAGATAGGTAATGTCTTGTTCTCGTACTCCAAATGCTTCTGCCCCTGCGTTAATTCCATAGGGATTGTGTCCCTGGTCAACAAAAATTTTAATTGGCATTTCCCATTTTCCACAAGATTAGGATTATTTTATTTTATTCGAAAAGGGAAAAGATTGTGAAGAATAAAATTATTAGATTGGGAAATAGTATAAAAAGGAAGATATGAAGGAGGACAATATGGAAGACATTTTGTATGTGAAAATCGAGCAAAATGTGGCGGTTAAAAAAAGAGACCTGACAATAAAAGACGTTGCCACATTATATAGCAGCAATACATCCATGGTACAAAAATTGGAAAAAGAACCATTCTATACGATTCCCAAGGATTGTAAGGTTTTGACCATGTTTACCGTGACAAAAGTTTATGAAGCTATTCACAAAATATATCCTAAAATTCAAATTGAAAATTTGGGAGAAACGGATTTTATCGTAGAATATGAGCCACAAAAGAGAGAAAAGAAGTGGTGGGAATATACCAAAATGATTGTTGTGGCGGCTATTGTTTTTATTGGAGCGGCTTTTACCATTATGACTTTTAATGAAGATGTCAATGTAGCAGGAGTGTTTGATCGAATTTATCATATGGTGACAGGCGAAGTGAAATCCGATGGCACGATTTTGGAAATATCTTATGCCATAGGGATTCCTATAGGTATTCTTGTATTTTACAATCATTTCAAAAAGCGGGATATCAAAAATGATCCCACTCCGATTCAGGTGGAGATGCGAACCTATGAGGAGCAAATGAATAAGGCCATGATTAAGACAGCAGCAAGAGAGGGGAAAACCATTGATGTTAATAAATGAAATAATTCTTGGTTTTATCGGGCTTTCTGGTGGCTTTGTAGTGTCGGCAGGGATTTTCGCATTTATTACAATGCTTGGGATTATTCCGAGACTTGCCCATCGAACGGGAACAGCTAATCATATTTACGGATATGAATGGATGATTATACTGGGGGGGAGTCTGGGAAATATTTTGAATTTGTTTGTAAAAGCAATGCCGGTGGCTGTACCTGGGCTTATCATTTTTGGAATGTGCTCAGGCATTTTTGTGGGATGTCTGGCCATGGCGCTGGCAGAAAATCTGCGGGTGATTCCCATTTTTGTGCGACGGATGCATTTGAAAAAAGGCCTGGCAGTGATATTGCTGGCGATGGCTTTGGGAAAGTGTGCAGGAAGTATCTTTCAATTTTTCTTTCAGGGAACTTGATGAGAGGAAATCTAGAAAATGGAAAGTGAGGAAAAAATATGACCAAACAAAAAACAGATATTCGTGAGGTGCTTGAGGAAGAAGTACCAGAGACCAGAGATGAACTTTATAATGATTATGTGGATGAAAACACACCAAAACTCAGTTGGTTTGCCAATTTATGCAAAGCTTTTTTAGTGGGAGGACTCATCTGTACGCTGGGACAGGTGTTGATGAATTGGTATATGTCCCTTGGAATGGACAAAGAATCAGCGGCTCTTTATAACACCCTTACACTGATTTTACTCAGCGTCCTTTTGACCGGTTGGAATATTTATCCCAAAATCGCTAATTTTGCCGGAGCAGGAACTCTTGTACCGATTACCGGTTTCGCCAATAGTGTGGCAGCACCAGCCATAGAATTTAAAAAAGAAGGGATGGTGTTTGGATTGGGATGTAAGATTTTTACGATTGCCGGCCCGGTTATTTTGTATGGGGTTGTAACCAGCTGGGTATTGGGGCTGATTTATTGGGGTGGTGGTCTCATAGGCTGGTGGTAACATGAGAAAAAGTGAGAGAAGAAAAAATCCCTTTGAGTTGTATTCAATATATGCTATACTAGAAAGAAAACAACAGGGAGGCTATTATGGAACTGGCGACAAGAAAATTTGTGAGGCCGGAGCATCTGAATCATCATCAGACGCTGTATGCAGGGAGAATTTCCGAATGGATGACGGAGGCGGCTTTTGTTGCCCTGGCACAAACTTTGGGACATACGGACCATGTGGTTCTTGCGGCTATGAATGAGATTAAGATAACCAAGCCTACGATAGCAGGGGAAATTATTGAGATAGGATGGGAAATGTCTCATGTTGGCACCACAAGCATAGAATTTTCCATGGAAGGGAAGAGTATGCTGGAGAACGAGAGGCGATTTTTTGGGAAAATCGTTTTTGTGACGGTGGATGATGAGGGAAAAAAAGCACCTCACCATTTAAAAGAGTAAAAAAGAAAAATGAAAAAAAGTGGAGGATAGGATGAACATATCAGAAGTAAGAGAAAAGACAAATCAGATTTGTGACAATATTGAAAAAGTAATTGTAGGAAAAAGACAAGAAATCCGGTATGTGCTGGCCGCTTTTTTGGCAGGTGGACATGTGCTTTTGGAAGATGTGCCGGGCACCGGTAAGACGATGCTTTCCAAAAGTCTGGCAGCATCCTTGGATATGGAGTTTACAAGAATTCAATTTACACCGGACTTGTTGCCGTCGGATGTGACAGGTGTAAACTTTTTCAATCCACAGAAAAATGAGTTTGAATTTCGTAAGGGGCCAATATTTACCAATATCTTACTGGCTGATGAGATAAACCGTGCCACACCGCGTACCCAATCCAGTTTGCTGGAATGTATGGAAGAAAAACAAGCTACGGTGGATGGAGTGACGATGCCTGTAGGCGAGCCCTTTTTTGTTATCGCTACCCAAAATCCGGTGGAGATGGCAGGGACATTTCCGCTGCCTCAGGCGCAGTTAGACCGTTTTATGATTCAATTATCTCTGGGATATCCGGAAGAAAAAGAAGAATTGGATTTGTTACAGCGCTTTGTCAGCAAGGGAGATTCTTGGAAAGAATTACAGCCGGTGTGCGACGGCGACACCTTTATCCAGATGAAACAGGCCTGTGAACAAGTGGTAGTACATAAAAGTGTTTTGGAATATGCAAGAAATATTGCACAAAAAAGTCGTGAAGAAAAGAAATTGTCTCTGGGAGTCAGTTCCCGTGGTATCCTTGCCCTGGTTAGTATGGCAAGAGCTTATGCTGCCATCTGTGGTAAAGAGTTTGTGACACCGGATTGTATCAAAGAACTGGCGCCTCTGGTATATTCTCATCGAATTGTAAGCGAAGATCCCTTTATGGCTTCAAAGAAGGCAAAAGAGATTATGAAAGATTTAATCAGGGCAGTGGAAGTACCTACGGAGGAAGTTTTATAGAGATGGGTTCAGTGATATTTATTGCTGGGATTTCGATGATTATTTTGATGGTCTGGTTTTTTCTTATTGCCTTCCGATTTGGAAAACATTGGCAGGAAGGGTTCCGTGTGGAACTTGCTTTTTCTCAGGAACAGGCAGCAGAGGGAGAACCGCTGTATTTGTACGAAACCATCACAAATGATAAAAAGCAGATATTACCGGCAATCAGTGTGAAATTTAAGACATCGAGATATTTAAAATTTGCAGGAGATGTGGGGGGAACCGTCTCGGATTATTATTACCGCAATGATGTGCTCAGCGTCAGGGGGTATGAAAAAGTCAGACGCAGTTGCCGTTTTCTTTGTATGCGCCGTGGTGAATATGAAATTACGGAAGCAGAACTTGTGGCGCAGGACCCGATTTTGTATCATCAATATGTGGAAAAAGTGGAAGTGTGTACCAAGCTTATTGTATATCCCTCCTTTGTTTCCGCAGAGCGGCTTATGCCTGTTTTTCAGAGAAGCATGGGTGAGATGATGACGAAGCGGCCGATTTTTGAAGATCCTTTTGAGTATGTGGGGGTGCGGGATTATGTGCCGGGAGATTCCATGAATCGCATTCACTGGAAAGTCTCTGCAAAGCAGGGAAAATGGCAGGTAAAAACCAATACATACAAAGCGGCAAGCCCGGTAACCATCGTATTAAATCTGGAATCGCCCGGTGTATTTGTCAATGAAGGGGCGATGGAGGAGAGTATTCGGCTGGCATATTCTTTGATCTGGTTGTTTGAAGAAAAAGGAATTGGCACTACCCTAGTTGCCAATGGAGAGAGTAGTTGTCATGTGGAAGGCATGGGAAAAAGCCACTTGGGACAAGTGAGAAAAACGCTGGCAACCATTTCTTATAAAAATAATGCCAAAAAAGGAGCGGCGATGCTGACCAGAGAGCAGGAGCAGGGCAATGAAAATAATTACCTGTTTTTTATTTCCGCATCTGCTAAGCAGGAGATACAGGAAGAATTGGAAAAAATTCGACGTCGTGGCCGGGACATTACCTGGATTTTGCCAATTTGCGGACACGAGGATGAAAGTGACAAGGTTCAGGAATCCCTGAAAAAGCATTTGGTTTTATGGCGTTGTTGAGAGGCGTTTTGGAGAAAGGAAAAATATGGATAAAAAACATCAATATAATGTACTGGTTTTTTTATATTATTATATCATCATGATGTATGTTGCGGTTTATTATAGTTGTGCATCGGGAGGACCGAAAAAAGGTTTTTTGATGTTGGGAATCGGTATTGTTCTTGGCACTATATGGATTGCCTATAAATGGAAACATAAAAGTGCGAAGGAAGAGGAACAAAAAAATGAGAAAAGATGTCATGGTATTGTTTTGGCAGCAGCGATTGCTTTTACCATTGCCATGGAAGTGGCCTTTCCGCAAAATGACTGGTATGTGGAAAAAAATGGAGTTGCCTCATGGACACTCTGGTTTGTTTTGTTGCTGCTCGCCTTTCTCGAAAAAAAGTATACAGAATATTTTTACCAAAAATACTTATTGCTGTATGCCAATCAAAATGCATCTCAGTCCATGATTCGACGCTTTGAACAAAATGTGAGAAAATCTTTGAAACGAAAAATTCTGGCATTTGGTATCTTTTTGGCAGTGATGTTTACCATTGGTATTTCCCTGCAACAGTTGCCGGTAAATGAAGTGCAAGTCGAGCAAACGAAAAAGACAGCAAAACCTTCGTCAAAAAAGAGTAAGGTAAAGCAACCAAAGACAAAAAAGCCTGTGGTGCCGGAAAAGAAAGAAGAGAACCGGTTCAAAGAACTGCTCTTGAAATTTATCTTGAAACTGGTTTCCGTTTTATTTGTCCTTCTTTTTGTATTCGGATTGATTTTTGTGATTTTTTTGATTTTAAAAAAGATGATGCATCTATCACTTCCCAAATACGAAAAAATAGAAAAACAGGAAGTACAGGAGGCCTTTGGGGACGATGAATTTGTGGCATTGCGGCCGCAAAAATCGGAAAGTGTAACATGGGGAAAAGATAACAATAGCAGAGTTCGCAAATTCTTTGTGAAAAAGGTAAAGAAAAAAAGCCATGGGAAAGTAAAGAAAACCCTTTCTGCCCGGGAAATGGCATTGGAATATGAAATAGAAGAACCGGAATTGATTTCCACATATGAAATTGCAAGATACAGTGGAAGACAGTGTACGGATGAGGAAACAGCTGCTATTTTGGGAAAATAATATCCTCGTAAGGAGTGGAAGAATATGGAAATTATCAAAACGACAAAACTTACAAAATCCTACGGTAAAGCAAGAGGGATTATGGATCTTGACCTGACAGTAGAACAGGGGGAATTTTTTGCTTTTATCGGGCCAAACGGAGCCGGGAAATCCACGACAATCCGAACGTTACTTGGACTGATTTCTCCCACCTCCGGCAGTGCAATGATATTTGGAAAAGATGTCACAAAGGAAAAGAAGTCAATATTACAAAATATCGGCTATCTTCCCTCAGAGGCATTATTTTATCAGGGGATGAAAGTTAAGGATGTATTGAAATTGTCTGCGGATCTGCGGAAAACGGATTGCAGGGAAGAATCAAAATTGCTCTGTGAGCGCCTACAGCTTGACGAGTCACAAAGATAGATGAACTGTCTTTCGGCAACAGGAAGAAGGTTGGCATTGTCTGTGCGTTACAGCATCGGCCGGACTTATTGGTACTGGATGAGCCGACAAGCGGATTGGATCCACTGATGCAAAAAGAATTTTTTGACATTCTTCGTGAGAGAAACGAGGAGGGGGCAACAGTTCTTTTATCCAGCCATATCCTCTCGGAAATTCAGCGGAACTGTACCCGCGCAGCGATTATTCGAGACGGAAGAATCATCGCGTGCAACAATGTGGATTTTCTCTTGAAAACAAGTGCCAAACGAATTACGGTTCACGGCACTGTCAATTTAGAGCAACTCAACGGTGTTCGAGACAGAAAGGATTCAGAAGGTTCGGTGAATTTTCTTTACAGCGGCGATATGAACAATTTGCTCCGTACGTTGTCCTCCGGACAGGTGAAGGACCTTACGATTACAGAGCCGGATCTTGATGAAGTATTTTTGCATTATTATGAAAAGGACGGTGAGACGGTATGACACTTGTAAAACATGAATTGAGGCAAGGTAAAACTTCGTTTTTAATATGGACGGCGTCGATTGGATTTCTTCTTGTGATCTGTATTTTTCTGTTCCCGGAAATGAAGGGGCAGATGGACAATGTCAATGACATGTTCGCTTCCATGGGCTCCTTTACAGCGGCATTCGGCATGGACCGTTTAAACTTTGGAACCCTCGCCGGATTTTACGCGGTTGAGTGCGGCAATGTGTTGGGACTTGGCGGTGCATTTTATGCGGCTCTTTGTGCGGTGGGAATTCTCAGCAAAGAAGAAAAAGATAAAACAGCGGAATTTCTATTGACGCATCCTATCAGCCGTAAACGGATCGTTACGGAAAAACTGATTGCTGTGCTGATTCAGATTACAGCCATGAATTTATTAATATATGCTTTTGCGGTGGGTTCCATAGCTGCCATCGGTGAGACAATTCCATGGAAAGAAATCAGTTTGTTGCATCTCGCTTATTATCTGCTCCAGCTTGAACTGGCAGGAATTTGCTTTGGTATTTCGGCTTTTCTTCGTAAAGGTAGCGCGGGGGTAGGACTTGGCATTGCCACAATGATGTATTTTCTGAATCTAATTGCCAACATTGCCGAAGTTGCTGAATTTCTGAAGTACATAACACCGTTTGGATATTGCGAGGGAGCAGATATTGTATCCAGTGGAAGTTTGGATAGTGTTCGAGTTGTTATCGGTGCAGTCATGGGAATAGGGGGAATCGTGATTGCCTACCTGAAATTTACGAGGAAAAACATACATTAATATCTATTATGGGCAGCAGAAAAATTGTGTTCCATGTTCGCGTGAAAATCGAGTAGGCGTCAGTCTACTCGATTGTTTTCTTTGGAATGTTTTCTTTGGAATGGGTTCGCTCGAAAGGGGGAGCCGGGTTGTTCCGTGTACAGGGGCTGTTCAGGGGGACGGGTTCTTTTCAACTTTACGACCAAAATATGCTTTTTCGTCTAATCTGGCCGTAAATATCTCTCGAACCCGGCGACTTCCCCCTGATTTTACGGCCAAAACATGCTGTTTTGCCCAATTTGGCCGTAAATTTCTCTCGAACCCGGCGAGCCCCCTCTGATTTTACGGCCAAAACATGCTTTTTTTGCCAATCTGGCCGTAAATTTCTCTCGAACCCGGCGACTTCCCTCTGATTTTACGGCAAGAATGAACTTTCAAGCCATGAAAAAGGGCTTATCCTTTTCTTGGAATTAGTCATTAAAACAACAAAAACAGAGCTGCCACCTCATGAACTTTCATTCATTAAAGTGACAGCTCCGCTAAACTCAGTATTTCACGTCGACTATCGTCTCCGTGCTTTTATTCGCCTTATGCCGATGTCCGCAAGTGCACATCGTCGCAAGGCTCAGTAT
>JALEKC010000033.1 GCA_022769325.1 Eubacterium sp.
GTTACAAAGCGTGTTACAGAGCGTGTAACAAAGGAATCCAATCTTAAATCTATCAAAAATCTGATGCAGAGGCTTTTGCTGACTGAGGAAGAAGCCATGGATGCTTTGGGCATACCGGAAGAAGAAAGAAGCAGATACAAAGAATTGCTTAAAACGAAATAAAAAATATGAAACAGGATAGCAAGTTCTATCCTGTTTTTTTAGTTGATTTTCAGTAGGATCAGGGCAAAATTTGAGTATTTTTAAAGAGCGCAACAATTGCGCAAATAATTTAGTGTTAAAAAAACACGTGCGCAATAATGCGCAACGGCATATTTTGGCAGAAATAACCAAAATTAACGTAAAATTATTGTAAAAATGACACTATTGCGAAATGAGAATTACCAATCTATAATAAAATCAAGAGCAACAAACAAACAAATTGCGCAATTATATGCGCAACAAAAACGTGCTTTGGAGGGAATAGAAATGGAGAAGAAATTAAGTATTGGAAAGAGGATGTTAGTATTTGTTTTGACATTCGCAATGGTCTTCACAGCAATCTCGTGGGGAGAACTTGGGGGAGTGAAGGTATTGGCAGAGGAGACCAATCTTTTGCCAAGTGGATGTTGCGATGGCGATGCGCTGTGGAGCGATTGGCAAATTTCCTATGATGAGGGACAAAATTATGATACGGTCATTGGAAAAAATATTGGTTGGTCAAATATTGAAACTAACTGGAAGGATGCAATCAAATCCGGAACGGGTTCGTGGAGTATTGGAGTAACTACGGGAGCCAATTTATATATTGGCACAAAAAATGATCTCACATCGAAGATGGAGACAGGAAAAAAATATATTTTCTCTGGATATATATTTTTAAATAAAGATCCTGGAAATGGTACAAAGGTTAATGATAATCAGGTGACAGAGACTGGGAAATGGACACAGTTTTCTGTTGAATATACCGCTCAAGAAAGTAATAATTATCCATTTGTAAAAATATATGCGCCATCGGGAACTGGGTTTTATTTAGATGAATTATCTATTGTATCGGCTGATACGCAGGAGCCAGAGGGCAATGTTACAGTTGAAGAAATTCCATGTTATCAATATGATTTTAGTGATGACGGAGATGAATTTTATCATGGTTCATGGAACGTCTCATGGGCCGGAGATGCTTCATGGGGAACTACAGGTTATTATGACAATATAGAGGGTGGAAAAAAGAATTATTGGATTGACGAAAGACTAGAGGCAGGTACAGATCCGGTTGGAATCATGACACGCACAGTTTCAAATTTACCGGCAGGTGAGTATAAATTGTACTTCGATGTTGCGGGAAAAAATGTCTATGCAGAGATATCCCTAACCGAGAATGGTAATTCGACCAATACAAAAAAAACAGAGCAACAAATTTGGGATTGGGCTTCAATGTCTGCTAACAGTATTGGAACTGTAACGATAGAAGAGGGCGGTTCTTTAGACATTACAGTGAAAGCAACATTAAGCAATCAGTGGGCAACTGGTATTAAGTTTGGTAATATTAATCTTGTGCAGATTAAGGAAACAAGTGAGTCTGACAAGGAAGAAAAGAAGAACGAGCTCCAGACACTTTATGATGCGAATAAAGACATCGTATATAAGAATAAGGGTTATACAAGCGCAAGTATACGAGCTTTTGAATCAGCGATTGCGGCTGCAAAAAATACTTTGGAAAATAATGATGCAACATTGTTAGAACTGACAACTGCATACAAGACGTTAAATGCTGTGGTTACAGCTGGATTTCAAACCTATGATGAAATTATTATTAATAAAGTAGAAAACTATGATACGAGTTCGATTCGAGGCGCAGATGTATCTACGTATCTTGCGTTGATGGATGCATTTGATGAATTAAACAAAAACATTGCACTTGACAGCGACAAATACGGATTTAGAGATTGGGATGGAAATCTTCTGGATAAGCAAGGATTCTTTGATTTTATTGCAGGCGAAGGCGTAAACTATATTCGTACACGTGTATGGAATGATCCTTATAATGATGCTCAAAAAACACAGGGATATGGTGGCGGAAACAACGATTTGGAAAAAGCAATTGAAATTGGAAAGCTTGCTACTGATGCAGGCATGAGCAATCTTATTGATTTCCATTTGTCTGATTTCTGGGCAGATCCGGAACGACAGAGAGCACCAAAAACCTGGGCAAATTACTCGGCTGATCAGAAAGCTCAAGCAGCAAAAGAATATATTTTAGATGCATTGAATCAATTGAAAAATGCCGGTGTAGATGTTGGCATGGTGCAAATTGGAAACGAAACCAACCCGGGTATTGCAGGCGAAAGCTGGGGCGGAGCCGCTGAAAAAATAATTTCGGCAGGTTGTCAAGCGGTAGATGAGTTTAACACAGCGAATGGAACTTCGATTAAAAAAGTAGTACACTTTACAGCACCAAATTCCTCTGAGGATATGTATCAGTTTGCTGAGAATTTAAAAGATGTTCAGTATGATATTTTTGCTACATCTTATTATCCGGATATTCATGGCGGAATTGACAATCTGAAAACTGTATTAACGACTATCGCAAGCACATATAATAAATATGTGATGGTTGCAGAGACGTCTTGGGGAAGCTCTACTATAGATGCGGACGGAGTAGGAAATAAGGAAACTAAGAATGATGAGTTGGGATATGGCATGTCTCCGCAGTGGCAGGCTCATGAAATCAGAGATATTATCAATGCGGTGAATTCAATTGATGTTACAATTGAAGGCAAAAAAGCTGGACTGGGAATGTTTTATTGGGAACTTGCATGGCTTCCGGTTATGGAAGGAAGTGAAAAAAATCAGCAATTGTGGCATGATTTTGGAGTTGGTTGGGCTTCATCCAATGCGAAGGATTATGACATAGGAAAAGTCACTGAGGATGGTGGAAATCCAAATGATAATCAGATCTTATTCGATCCAAATGGAAATCCGTTGTTATCGTTAAAAGTTTTTGGAAATGTACAGAATGGAATTGTTGCAAGTAATCGTGTGTTTTCAAAGGTGGAAGTAGATCCTGTTACTATTCATGTAACAGATCAATTTGGAACAGGTATGTTGCCAAGCGAAGCAATTGCAACATATAATGATAGATCAACAAAGAAAACGAAAGTGACATATAATACAGCTGATGTTCAGGCATTGCAGAAGATCATTCATAGCAATGAAAGTATTGGACAGCACATTATTCATGGAGAAACTGTTGTTGATGGAACAAAGTATAATGTTTCGTGTATGGTTACAGTGGATCCGGTAAATATTTTGCAACAGGGATCTTTTGAAAAGGCAACGTCTGAGTGGCAATTTAGCGATACGGAAATTATAAAGAGAAAATCAGGAGATAATCCGAAAACGGGTAATTGGGCAGCAAATTATTTTTCAAAGTCAAACAGCTTTTCATTTGAAATCTCACAGAGTATTATGATTTCCAAAACTGGAACGTATAGTACTTATGCATACACTCAGGGAGAAGAAAACAGTAAGGGAATAAAAATTGTTGTTAGCGCGTCATCAGGCGAGAAATATGAATCGGAGATTGTCAATACGACTGGGTGGAATCAGTGGAAAAAAATTGAAATTTCTAATATGGAATTTAATGCTGGAGACACGGTCACATATCGTATTGTGTCTGAGGAAATGGACGGAAGTCAGAAGGAAAATGGACTATGGGGATCTGTGGATGATATCTATTTGTACCTTGATCCAACAGGAGCAGAACCGATGGTCATTCCACCAGTAACTAGTGGGAATTCTTCGTCGGGTACCTCATCATCAGTTACAGATTCAACCCAGAATAAGGACAACACCACCATCACCAAAAACGAAGACGGCACCACCACCGAGACCAAGACCGAGACTACAACCAACGAGTCCGGCAAAGAGGTAGAGACAACCGTCACAACCCAGAAGGATGCAGACGGAAAGGTCACAGGATCTACTGAGGTATCGACGATTGCAAATGTAGCAAAGAATACCGAAGTAACCGTAACGGTAGAGAAAGACGCTGCTGGCAAGGTAGCTGAGGCAGCTGCTGAAGTGACCAAGAAGGGTGCTACAACAAAAGACGGAACCAAGGGAACGATCGCAGGTGTGGTTGTAGATCAGATCAAAGAAGCTGCAGGAACAGCAGATATTGCAATCACCACATCCGTAACCGATGCAAAGGGCAAAGAGAAATATTCTGTCACCGTAAATGCAAGCGATCTGGTAGCAGGTGAGAAGCTGACGGTTGTAGTCAAAGACGAAAAGACCGGAAAGACAGTTCTCGTTGATGCGAAACAGGTTAAAGTTACCGTAAACGGCGGTGTCAATGTTGTCTTACCGGAAGGAAAGGACTATACACTGATCGACACCAAAGAAGCAGAAAAGGTTACCAAAGAAATCTTGAAAACTGTTGCACCTGTCAAGACCAGCGCAACCTTGAAAGAAGGAAAGAAGGCGACTGCAAAGCTCAGCAAAAAGCTGGATATGGACAATGTCAAGAAGATTACCTATGTGTCATCCAAGAAGAGCGTGGCAACCGTTGATCAAAACGGAAAAGTA
>JALEKC010000037.1 GCA_022769325.1 Eubacterium sp.
ACATCTTTTTTCACTTTTTTCCCTGGATTTTTTTCCGTAAATTTACCCGTGATTTTTTCCCGCATCTCCAAAAGCAGTTTCTTTTCCAAACGGCTGACCTGGACCTGACTGATTCCCAGCCTTTCCGCCACTTCCCGCTGGGTCTTCCCATCGTAATATCGCATCTGTATCAATTGGCGTTCTTTTTCTTTTAATTCATCCAAAAGCTCCTCTACCACCAGTCGATTCATTAAATCTTCCTGCCAGTCTCTCTTTTCCGGTATCTTTTCTTCCAATGACATCTCTTTCCCATCTTGAAAGCAAATGGGTTTGTGTAGGGATTCCACCTCTGCTGTGGCCTCCAGTGCCAATACGATATCCTCCACCGGAAGTTCTACTGCCGCTGCCAATTCCTCCATGGAAGGCTCCCGCTCCAGTTTTTGAGCCAGTTCCGTGGCTATGCGTTTGACTCGCCATCCATTTTCTTTTACGCTTCGGCTGACACGAACCATGCCGTCATCTCTTAAAAATCGTTTGATTTCTCCCGTTATAAGCGGTACGGCATAGGTGGAAAAGCGAACCTCAAATCGCAAATCAAATTTATCCACGGCTTTTATCAATCCAATGGCCCCAATCTGGCTTAATTCCTCATTGTCATATCCTCTTCCCTGAAATCGCCTTACAATGCTGTATACCAATCCCATATTTTCCTCAATCACCTGTTCTCTTGCCAATTTATCCCCGGAACGTGCTCGTTTGATTAGTTCTAAGGTCTCCATCTTCACCTCCACATTCTTGGCATTTAGGAAATATGTATCGCACTATAAATTCTCTTTTTCATCCGGATAACCGTACCTTTTCCCACCTCTGATTCCACCTCCAGTTCATCCATAAATGCCTCCATAAACGCAAAGCCCATGCCGGAACGGTCCAGCTCCGGTTTGGAGGTATACATGGGTTCCATTGCTCTTTTCAAATTTTCAATTCCGGCCCCCTGGTCCGAAATCTCAATAGATAACACATTCTCCTGAATCACTGCTTTCATCCGTACCATTCCCGGCTGTTTCTCATACCCATGGATAATGGCATTGGTCACCGCTTCCGATACCGCTGTCTTAATGTCTGCCAATTCTTCCAGGGTAGGATCCAATCGAGCCACAAATGCACTTATAACTGTTCTGGCCAAGCTTTCATTTTCGGAATTGCTTGAAAAATCCATGATAATTTCATTTCTTATACTCATTTTCAGCACTACGCCTCCATCCTTATACTTTTTGTATGATTTTATATAAACCAGACATTGAAAATATGCGGTCGATTCCTTTTCCCACACCTGTGACATATACGTTGCCACCAAGATATCCCATCTTTTTATAACGTCCCATCACCATACCGATTCCGGAACTGTCCATAAATGTCATGCCATCAAAATCAAATATGATATTTTTTACATTGCCTTTTTCAATCAGCACATCGATGGTTCTACTCAGCTGACCTGCAGTATGATGATCCAGTTCCTCGCTTATATGTAAAATCAAATTTGCTCCACTGCGTTCTAATGAAAATGTTTCCATTGAAAAATAAATCTCCCTTCTTCGAAAAAATTGAAAATAAAAAACTATGGAAAAAGGTGTTTATTGGGACACCATTCCATAGTTTTTTCCTGCGTTGTTCGGTTTTTTATTTTATCTGAAAACTGTTTACTCGGTCTTGACACCCAGCTGGTTTAAGCGGTTTCGTGCTTCTGTGGCACGGCTGCTCTGCGCATCTGTCTCAATCACTTTTTCATAATAAGACTGTGCTTTTTTGCTCTTTCCTCGTTGATGGTAAACTCGTCCCATGAAATACAAGGCATCCAGGTTCTTTTCATCCACGGAAAGGACTTGCAAAAGCAAGGTTTCTGCTTCATCATATTTGCCTGAATTAAAGGCTGCCCGCCCTTGTTCAAACAATTTCTGTGTATCCGCAGAGGTGATTTCCTTGCTTACCAAAGCCAGCAAATCTTTTGCCTCCTGTGTAGAAAAATCGCCATTTTTCAATCCATTTGCCGTAGATGCCGCCAATAACTTATCGCCATCCTGGTAGTATTTTACTGCCGTCAAAAGGGTATTGAGTTTTTCCAGTTCCTCACTCTTTTGAGTTTCGCCGTCATCGATAGTTTTTTGCAAACTGTCTGCCTTTTCCTGCAGCGTCTTTTTTTCTTTTTCAAGATTTGAAATCTGGGCTTCCTTCACCGAAAGCATTTGCTTGGCTTCCATAATATCGCTGGAATTGTTGCCAATGGCATCGCCTTTTATGGTTGGATAAATCAACACAATGCTCACCACCAGACCAATCATAATTCCCATGATAATATTCACTGCCGGCATCCATTGCTTTTTCTCCTCACGATATGTCCCCACCGGCGTCACATTGGCCTGAGTATCTCTTTTCGCCTGTTTGGCAAAGGCCTCCGGGGAATTATCTTTTCCCTTTGTCTCGCTGAAAGTGTCTCCAATTTCCTGCATATAGCGCAAGGTGGTGGTATTGTTGAAATCAATTTTTCTTGCGCGTTTAAGGGTTTTTGCTGCTTTTACATAATCTTTCCTTTTCATATATAAAAGTGCAAGCAATTGATAGGCTCTCACAAATTTAGGATTCAGGCTCACCACCTTTTTTAATTGTATGATTGCCAAATCCTCATTGCCTCCCTGAGCTGCACTCAATGCCGAATTGAATTTTTTCACAGTTTGGTTTACCGTCTGAAGTGTGTTTTGATTTTTTTGCACCACTTCGATATAGTATTTAGCCCGATTTTCTTCCGGCTGCAAATAATCGCTTAAAACCCATTCACTCAGAGCTGCCGTCGTCTCGCCCATTTCATTGTAAACCAAACCAATCAGATTTCTCGCATTGGTATTATATTTATTAAAATTTAAGCTCTGCCGCAGGGCCTGAATCGCTCCGGACAAGTCACGAACTTTTGCTTTTTCCAGCCCCATATTGTAATATGCATTGGATAATTTCCGTGCGTGCTGCAGTAACCTTAAATCTTGACCACAAAAGCGGCAAACTGCTGTATCTTCTGTTATTATCGTATCACATCGTGGACATTTCATCTCATTCCTCCAACTATCACATCGTACCTTTTGCTTGATTTATCAGTTCTCTCATTATATCCGTCACATCGGTCAAATTGTTATTGTTATTGACTACTTCGCTGACATGCTCAATATCCAGACTCGGTTCATATTTTTCCAATTCTTCTTCAAAATTAATCACATCATCCGCCTCCCTTTCTCTTGAATTTTTCTCTATCAAATATCATACCGACTTTCCCTATAAAATGCAAGAGGAAAAGATTCTTTTTTCAAAAAGCTCTCGCCAAACTCTGACACATTCTTTTCTTTTTTTCGCCGGTGCAAGCACGATGGCGCTACTCGGCCTTGTGCTTGAGTGGTTATCCACCACTCACTTTCGCACACGAACATTCCGCACTATCGTACCACAAAAAAAAGGCTTCTCTGCACTCACAGGAGGCAAAGAAGCCAAAAAACCGTAGTTAACTACGCAATTTATATTGGTCGATTAATTTCATGGCATTTTCCATCTCGCTGAAAAGTTCCTGAGAAAGTGCGGAACTTTCCTGGGCAGATGCCGTATTTTCATCCACAACCGCAGATATTTCCTCCGCTGAAGAAATCATTTCCTGAAGATAGGAATCTTGTTTTTTCATAGTTTCTGTTATCTGTGAAACATGAGCAGAAATATCCTCGGAAATCTTTCCGATTCCACCCATTCTGTGAACGGTTTCATCTGTAATGGCAACACCATTATTTACTGCCGCAATGGATTTATGGATCAAATCTGTAATATTTTGCGCTGCTTCTGCACTGGAACCGGCAAGAGTTCCGATTTCTCCGGCAACTACTGCAAATCCTTTTCCATGCTCGCCGGCACGAGCTGCTTCAATAGATGCATTGAGAGCCAACAAATTGGTCTGCTCTGCGATCCCACCGATGACTTGAATGATATTGGCAATTTCATTGGACTCTTCTCGAATCAAATCCATGGCTTTCACCAATTCATTCATTTTTTCCTCACCTTCCTGCATCTGCTGCACCGCATCCCTGGAAAGTTTTTCCACTTTATCTGCCATTCCCGTACTCTTATGCACAGAATCCGATACATTTTCAATATTATCTACCAGGCTACGAACGTGATCCGACTGTTGCTGTGCCCCTTCTGCCATAGACTGTGCCGATTGTGCAAGTGTATCTGCGCCATTGCAAACCGCTCCAAAGGATTCTTTCATATCACCTAATGTGGTATTTAAACTACCTAATATCTCTGTCATGGACTCTTCAATAGCGGAAAAGTCTCCAATATACTGCTGTACTTCTTTAAGGTCTATATCCTTTTCGCTGATATGATTTAAGTTCAGAGAAATATCATCCACGTAACGTTTTAATTCTTTCATGGCAAAATTGGCATTGTTCATCATATTGAAGAACTCATCCTGCCTCTCATACTCCACTTGCACATCCAAATTTCCTTTTGCCAGTTGGTCCATAGCATCATCCATAATATCAACGGGCTCTTTCACTCGCCGAATCACCTGATTGGCAATTCGATTTAAAAGAAAATCTATCGCAAGGATACTAATAATGGTAATTGCCAATATGCCTCCAACCACAATACCTATTTTCGCCCCCGTGGGTAACGCAAAACGTGTATCTTGCTGAACCAATCTCACTCCTTCTAAAATAGCAATCAAAGCCATAAGCCCCATAACACCACTAAACACAAAACCGATACGAATAAATTGTGCATGCATATACTGGTGTAACGTAAGTTTATTTTTGAATTTTGCATCTTCCTTTTTCGTTTTCATAAGTAACCTCCTTAAAAAACCTTCGGGCGAACCAACCCTCTTACAATTGATGTATTTATCATACCACTTTTCTGAGAACTAAACAATAGTTTTTGTAGTAAAGTTTGTAAAGTTTGTGTCAAGCACGTTCGAACCCTTTTTCATCGTCTTGAAGTTTGTCCGAACAGTTTGACAACAATTTACGCTATCCTTTTCAAGCGAAAGAATTGACTGTATTTGAGGCTTCATGGTATAATCAGCATATATTGGTATACATACCTTAAACAAATATTTATATTTACAGGCCTGTGGGGATTTTTGCCAGTTCGGTCTGTAAATGGGCAACCGGCTTTACAGACCTGTGAGGATTTTCGGGGGCCCGGTCTGTAAATGGGTGACCGACTTTACAGACCTATGGGGGCTTTTCGGGGGCTCGGTCTGTAAATGGGCGACCGGCTTTACAGACCTATGGTGAGTTTCGGGGGGCCGGTCTGTAAATGGGCGACCGGCTTTACAGACCTGCGAGGATTTTTGCCAGTTTGGTCTGTAAAGGGGCGACCGGCTTTACAGACCTACGGGGGCGTTTCGGGGGCCCGGTCTGTAAATGGGCGACCGGCTTTACAGACCTATGGGGGCGTTTCGGGGGCCCGGTCTGTAAATGGGCGACCGGGCTTGTGCCACAAAAAAGGTGGTGCGAATTCAAGGTGCGAATCCAAAGCACAAATTCAAAAAAATAATATTATTATAAGGGGGCTGTTATGAAAAAAACTTTAGTAACTATTTTATCATTTATCGGAGTCTTACTTCTGACTCTAGGTTTTTCACCAACAAAATGTGACGCCGCAGACAATTCTATCCAGCGAATTGACATGGATGTCTATTTGGATGCTTCGGGAACTGCCAATGTCACAGAAACCTGGTATTCTTCTGTATATCAGGGGACCGAGGGATATCGTCCTTATGGGAACTTATATGAAAGTGAGATTACGGACTTTTCCGTAACCGATGACCGGGGGATTCGCTATGAAACCCAAGATGGCTGGAATACGGATGATAGTTTTGAGGAAAAGAAGGAAAAATGTGGTATTCTTGAGTCATCTGACCATTTGGAGTTATGCTGGGGAATCAGCAGTTATGGAGAACGAACTTACACACTCACTTACAAAATCACCAATATCATCAACCAATATACCGATGCGCAGGGGCTTTACTTTAGTTTTCTGCCAGAGCAAATGGACCAGTCGCCTGAAAGTGCCACTGTTTTTATCCACACAGACCAAAGTCTGGACGCTTCCAATTCCAGTATTTGGGCTTTTGGATGTCCAAATGGAACCATCACTTTCCAAAATGGTGGTATTTTGATGGATTCTCAGGGAACTCTTCCTTCCGCCCATTATATGACTGCTTTGGTTCGATTTCCAGATCAGACTTTCTACTCTGCCATAGATCAAAACAAAAGTTTTGATGAGGTTTATGAAGAAGCGGTGGCCGATGCTGACAGCCCTATGACGGTTCACAGATATGACTACTTTTTACTTGCCATCCCCGTGATTCTTTTGATTGGTTCTTTTGTTATTTGGTATTTATGGGGCAGAGATGACAAAACCATCGATGTCATTGAATTTTATCCCCCGGATGATTTAAATAGCGCTGAAATCGCGCTGCTGTATCAGGGAAAAGTATCCAGTGAAGATTTAACTTCCATGATTGTTTATCTTGCTTCCAAAGGGTATCTTTCCATCGATGACCGCACGGAAGAAGCAGCTTTTGGACTCATTAAGTCTCACGATTTTGTATTGAAAAAAGTAAAGGATTACGATGGCGATAACTCCATTGAAAAACGCTTCTTTGATGGACTATTTGCCGGTCGGGACATCGTTTCAAAAGATATGTTGACCAATAAATTTTATCGAGTCCTTAATGATATTGCCGAAGACATGAATTCCACGGATAATCAAAAAATCATTTTTGAGTCCACTTCCTTATCAAAAAAAATACCAATGACGATTATGATTTCCGTCTCTTTGCTTGTTGGTTTGATTCGTGCACTTTATGCAGCAGAAGGAGATATCACGGCTGCTATTTTTACCAGCCTTTTCCCGTTGATTGCTGTTTTGGGAGCCAGCCAGGTTTCTTTCCGAAAAAAGAATATAGCAAATAACATTTTTCTGATTTTTTGGAGTCTTTGTTTTGGCGGTGGGGCGTTGGCGGCTCCTATCTTTTCTTTGGCCGACACAGCACCATTTTTCCTTGGCATGATTGGTCTTTCCTTGGCGTGCTCCATGGGTATGATTATTCTTCGTTTTTTTGTACCGAAGCGCACTCCTTACGGTCAGGAAATGCTGGGACGAATCCGTGGTTTCAAACATTTTCTGGAAATTGCTGACAAAGATAAATTAGAAATGCTGGTTTCAGAAAATCCAAGTTACTTTTACGATATTTTACCTTACACATATGTATTGGATGTATCCGACAAATGGATTGAAAACTTTGAAGACATTGCCATAGAACCGGCACACTGGTATCATGGCCACGGTGTTGTGGGTGTGCGTTCCTTTGGTACTTCCTTGAATTCCACCCTGAGTTCCGCTCGTTCTGCCATGACTTCCTCTCCTTCCAGTGGTAGTGGCGGTGGCGGTGGTGGTGCCGGTGGACATTCTTCCGGTGGCGGATTCCGATAATATAAGAAAAACAGAAGAGATTTTTGCATTTTACAAAACGTTCACAAATTTTCGAAATTTTGAACATTATTTATTCACATTTTCAGTATATACTAAGACCATAAGTTAAAGATAAATAACTTATACAAACGTTTTTGGCAGTTATCTTATTTTTGATATTTTTTCATAAAACTCCTCTTTCAGATAAAGGACTGCGACGGCGGTCCTTTATCACGTTTATGGGATAAAAGAACTTTTTAATTTTTCATATACGCCCTACACGTCTTTCTTTGAAAAGTAAGGCAAATTCCGATTGAGATTACACCTGTTCAATGGGATTTAATAATTGTTATATTTTATTATCAAATATCTCACAATCCCTTGAAAACACTAAATTTGTCGCAGGTAATCTTTCCCTTAGGCCTTCCCTTGTGTTATATCTTCCCATAGGGTTTCACGCATCCTGACAAGGGAAAAATGGGGGAAAGAAAATCTCATAACACAGTATAACACAAAATAACAATGACATGGTGAACTGATTGAATTGCTTCTTATTTTCTGTAACACCCCGATTGAACTTGAAAGGAGAACCGATAAAAATGAATATTATTTATGCAGAATACAATATACACCACAACAGTATCGATAGATATCCCTACGCTGGCTATATGCTCCGTATTGCTTGCCGGGAAGCCGAAAAAGATTTGAAAACCACCCCCGGATCACAAAGTGCGCTAAATGCACTTTCCATTGACAATCCGCTTGAATACGCAAGATTGTATCTTGATGGTATGATGCAGGTATGGGTGGATGCGGAAGATTTTCTTGAATTGTAATTTCAAATCTATTGAATAATCTAGTTTGTCTTGAATTCCATTTCAATTATCTATATAAACCATTCGAGAGCATTACGAACCCTGATAAGATAAAGTTAGGGAAACAAAATCAAGGAACATCAAAACAAACGACAACCGCCACTAGGTTTCGCTATGAGGATGTCCATAACAATTCGTTAGGACAATAAAAATGATACAATCTTAACGATTATACCATTAGGGGTGTTCAAAAGGGTGTTCATTTGAACACCCCTTTAAAATGCACTATTTAGGGCAAATAAATAGCAGGTAACATTGCTTTGCTACCTGC
>JALEKC010000040.1 GCA_022769325.1 Eubacterium sp.
TGAAACTTGTTTATGCAGCACCAGATGAAGCTGCCGCATTAGAGGAACTGGAGTTGTTTGGAAAAAAATGGAACGGTAAGTATCCTAAAATTTATAAATCATGGAGTGACCGCTGGCCAACACTTTCGTCATGTTTCCGAGAATCCAGGTAAATAAAGAAAACTCGTGGTCAAGAGTGGTTATATAAGTACGGATGTTACGATTCGTGTCATGCATGTTACGCTAGGTCTCTTTTCATTTTCTTTTCATTAAATTGGATTGAATATGAGGAATTTGCATGGTAAAATAGAGAATGTAATTTAAATTTTTTCGGAGGTGACAAAATATGGTTATGTTTTTAAAATTAAGAAATATCTAAGTACATGAAACTGTGTTAAATAGTTTTGTGTACAAGAAAAACACTAAAAACTATTTAATAAAGGAGATTTTATAATGATATTTCAAGATAATGTAATTAAAGAGTACCTAAAAAATGTTTATTTTTTTACCGGAACACCTTGCGGTGGAAAGACAACAATGACTAGTGATTTGTGTGTAAAAATGGAAGATGGAATTCTTAACATTCGTGTGGGTGCTATTATTATGAAAGAGGATAAGTTTCTTATGGTTGAAAATGACCGTTTTGACCATATGTATTCGGTTGGTGGAAGAATTAAATTTGGTGAGACTGCGGAAGAAGCGGTGGTGCGTGAAGTATATGAGGAAACGGGTGTAAAGATGGAAGTTGACAGGCTTGGCTTTATTCACGAAAATTTTTTCCCAGGAGATTCGTTGGTGAAGAAAGGAAATATGGTTCATGAGATTTCATTTTTTTATTATATGAATGTTCCAGAAGATTTTGAACCGGTATGTAATACTTTTACAGAAGATGGAAATGAGGAGCATTTGGTGTGGATTAAAGCTGACCATCCGAAGAAATATTATCCTGAATTTTTTAAAACGGAGCTTGATAATCCGTCTAAAGAGGTTAAGCATTATGTAACTAAGGCTGTATAAGGTGCGGATTTATTGGATTAATTTGAATTTTTGGAGTGATTAATATGATTGCTTTTAGTATAATAATGTGGTTTGTTTCCATTATACTCGTGTTCTTGAGCCTTTCTTTATTACGAGGAAATTATGCATGTGTGCATGGAAAAGTATTAGATAGCACAGATGATAAGGAAGGGTATGCAAAGGCTCTTGGAAAACCTATTTTTTTATTAGGAGTTGGTATTGCTGTGGCGGGAATTACAGCCGTTGTATTACAACAGAAGTATGCAATCATGATCGCTGTTGCCTTTATGGTGATTATATTGATTATCACGGCAATATGGGTCGGGAAGATTCAAAAAAGGTTTTCGTAAAGCCCGAGCAGATCAGAGATATTCTCATCACTCACAGTCACTGGGATCATATTGATGATATAGATAAGTATACCAAATCACGAATTTATCTGTCTCAGAAGACCTTTGATAATGCGTTTGATGCCTGGAAAAGTGTGCAGTTTACAAAACGATACAATGAGGCGGGTGTAATTCCGCTTCCGTCTCATGATGGGACGATTTTGCTTCGATACAGGCTGGTATCGGAGAACATTGCTCGAATCGTGTAGTTGATAAGTCATAGAAAGCACTTGATAATATTTCGGTATACCGATATAATATATGTAATGGAGGTGTATCCTATGATTATCGAGGATTTGCTTATTAAGCGTAATTGTACGAAATATAGGCTGGCAATTCAGGCTGGGGTTCCACATGCGACATTAAGTGATATATGTAGTGGAAAGACAAGAATTGAAAAATGTTCTGCCGAAACGGTCTATAGATTAGCAAAGGCGTTAAATGTATCGATGGAGTTATTAACAGAAGATGGAATACGTCAGTCAGAGCGTGAACAGGCTTATGAGGTTGGCTTACCAGCGTATTTGCAGAATGATTTAGACGCTTATAAAAATGGATTAAAAACACAGAGTAGTTTGATTGATTGTTTGTGGGGCGAACTGTACGGAAGTATTAACATGGCAGAAATAAGTGATGGTGTGATTACTTCAGAACATGCGGATTATCTTAGACAAAAATATTTATATGGAGGAAACGTATGATTGATTTTACGAATTGCAGAGTAATTCCAGGCAGAGCATATAATGGGGCAAATGGAAGTAAAATTGCTGTTGATTACAATAACGAAGTGTATATGTTAAAGTTTCCGCCATCCGGTGTAGGAAAGCCCACCGAACTTTCATATACTAACAGTTGTATCAGTGAACACATTGCAAGCAGTATATTCAATTTACTTGGAATAAGAGCGCAGGAAACCATGCTTGGAATATATGTGGTTAAGGGAAAGACGAAAACTGTTTGTGCGTGTAAGGATTTTACTGCCAGTGGCAAGAGATTATTTGATTTTTGCTCCATGAAGAATACTATTCTTGATTCTGATAGTAATGGAAGTGGAACGGAACTGGAAGATATCATGGATACCATTGATAAACAGCAGTACATTGCACCAAATGTTCTTCGAGAACACTTTTGGAATGTATTTGTTGTGGATGCGTTGCTGGGGAATTTTGACAGGCACAATGGAAATTGGGGATTTCTTTATGATGATGACAAAAACAAAGCGGAAATTGCTCCGGTTTATGATTGTGGAAGTTGTTTGCTACCACAGGCAGATGATAAGATTATGAAAAATGTTCTTACAAATAGTTCAGAACTTCATGCAAGGATATATGAGTTTCCTACTTCTGTGATTAAGTGGAATGGACGAAAGATTAATTACTATGATTTTTTGAGTCATGCACAGAATAGGGATTGTAATTCTGCTTTGAAAAGAATTGTTCCTAGAATTGATATGGGGATAATTGAGCAATTTATCAATCAAGTTGAAGGGATTTCTGATTTGCAAAAGGATTTTTATAAGCAATACCTCAATGGGAGATATGATTTGATTATCCGTCCAGCATTTGAAATTGCAATGACAATGGAAAATATATTAAACTGAAAGCCCCCCTTATTTTTGTGGATTTGTATCAACAGAACGAAACAGCCAACTAATAGAGGAGGGAAGAAAAAATGAATGTTGAGGCAGGAGGATGATTGAATGAATTATAGGAAAAAAGTAAAAAGAGCAGTGGCAGCAGTGGCGCTGCTGCCGCTTGTGCTGAATCAAACTAAAGTAATCTAATCTTTGATAAAGGAATCACATGGCATCAAAAATCGATGTGAACAGTTTTTTGAATATTTCTTAACCCAATTTTTGAGTATCTTATCCATATCCTTTTCTGTAAAATCAGATTCTTTAAAGGTGTCGCGCTTTATCGTAATAATGATGTAATGATATCCGGAATGATATTGCACCTTATATGGTTCCGATAAATAATCATCATTTTTTACCATTATAACATGACCGTCATATTTCCACTTATATTTGTAGGAGCAATGATCAAATGTTTTCTTAAAATACGCCACCTGTTCCGCAAATATTCGATTATAGTTATTTTCATTGTAACTATAATAAGCATTTACATCTCCATTGTAAATTTCCGGTGCATTTGATAATGTACATCCGGTAAAAATCTGCTCTTTTTTATTGGTAAAGTCTAGAGTGGCTGCTGTAAATTTTAGTTTATTATAATCAAACTTATAAAGTTGTTTATAATAATATTCATTGATGGACAGGATTCCTTTTTGATTTCTATTTTTCCTGATTTTTGCGGCATAATATTTTTTGCTTTTGTCATTGATAGTTTGAATTTCGATGGTTTTTATCCCTGAATCAAAACTTAATTTATCATTTTTATATCGGTATGCTCTGCTCTTGATTTTTTTGTAAAACGAATGACTCGCAGATACATTTTTTACTTTTACGATTTCCGATATTTTCCCTGAGCCGCGGGAAGCGTGATGTATATTTACGTTTTTTAATGGATTACCAATTTGAACATAAAACTCGTCACGCAAACCGGATTTCGTTTCTGCCACGATTACCGTAAGATAATTCTTTTTGCCTGTTCGGATTTTCATTTTTTTGTTATCGTAGGAAAGAATTTTTAATACGTTTTTGTTATCAATACAATAGATCTTTTTTATCTCATCTCCACGAGACATATAGCAGAAGTTGATTACCTTTGTCGTGTTTGGTTTGATGAAAAGCTGTCCTTCATGCATACTCAAAATCTTTGGTAGTTTAGGGATTATATACTCTTCATAATAATCGCAGTTGATACAACGCCGAATCCGCTTTCCTGTTTTATAAATGGTGGGTTCCTCTACCGTTTCGTAACTACCGAATTCATGCTTTTCACATATACCTTCTTCTGCAAATACATCATCATTATTTGTACCAAGAAATACAAAAATGAAAAATACACCTAGGATTATTTTACTTAATTTACATTTCATGTTCTTCTCTCCTTGTATAATAAGTTACACTAATTTTGTGGCTACGAAGCCTTTTTGGCATTATATCATAATTGAAAGCATTTGGCAAAGCCAAATGAATAGGTGTTGATTCGAAATGCTTGTGATGGTATACTGGAAAGAGACAAATATAAGGTAAAAAGAGTATCAATCGACGAGGGGAAAAATATGAGTACTCAATATGAGAAAATGACGACTTTCAAAGAAGGACCATTGATCATAAAAATGGCCATTCCGAGTATCATTACTATGCTGATCACAAATATTTACAACATGGCGGATACTGCATTTGTCGGGCTATTAGGAACTAGTGCCAGCGGAGCTGTCGGAATTGTGTTCGGATTTATGGCAATTTTGCAGTCTATCGGGTTTTTGTTTGGCCAAGGCGCAGGCAGCATTTTATCGCGAAAACTTGGAAGTCAGGATTATGACGCGGCCAATGTAACTGCCTCCACCGGACTTTTCTGTGCGGGACTACTTAGTATTGTCGCTACAATCATTTGTTTTATCTTTTTAGATCCAATGGTAAGAATCCTTGGAAGTACGGAAACCATCGCACCATTTGCAAAGACATATATTTCCTATATTCTGATTGCTGCACCGTTTATCGTAACAAGTTTTTCCATGAACAACATTCTTCGTTTTGAAGGAAAAGCTGCTCTTGGAACAGTCGGAATGATGACCGGAGC
>JALEKC010000050.1 GCA_022769325.1 Eubacterium sp.
TTCCTTTCTTTTCTCGCAAAAACATTTACAAAACATCCTCTGTCAAAAATAAATTAATTGCCGCCCATGGTTCCGATTCCTGCTGAAAATGCATTTTGACATGAATATCCCCCTCGTTTCCCGCCAATGGCCGATAAATGCAGCCATTACAGGCACGATTGTACGCATCTTCTGTATCATATACCCAGCATGAATCTTCCTTCTTTAATCCTATAGAAGTCCAATCTCCTGTTTCACTGCTGCCACAAATCTCAAATTTTGCAATTCTTTTTCCGATTCTTTCCTCTGCCATGATAATGCATTGAGGAAACGCATAGTAAGAGTAACTCCGAACTTCCGGTTTCAAACTAACCGGGAGCTCGACTCTTTCAAATTTCCGTTTCTTTCTCTCTTTTTTTATCCTCAAAACTTTCTCCTTCCAACCGTATGTTGTCCGGCTATTATTCCCAATACCAACATAATTCCAGAAAGAATAACCATCATTCCGATGCTGATACACTCGAATACACAAGTATTATCATTTAGCTGCTTAACTAGATATATTCCCAAGAACTCCAGTCCTACAGACCCCAGATAGCACTTCCAGAAGGAATTGAAATGAAAACCACCAGCCCGGTTGCGAATTAAAAAGAAACAAATGATAAAAGCCCAGACATTGAAAACTTCATGAAAAAAGACTCCTACTATTGTCATCGTCATGATAACCAGTACACTTTCCAATGCACAGATAATATGATATTTATAGATTTCTCTATCTTCATCTGTTATTACCTGGGCTTTTATCAGTGCAGAGATATACCTTTCAACTACTTTTTCCAACACAAGTAGTATTCCTTTATTTGTTTTTTCTCTGCGCAGTTGGCCGCTTCGGCTGATGTAACACACCTACACAATGTGGTGGCCATTGTTCCTGTCCTCGCTGAACAAACTTGCCCATCCATTTTCCGCTCATTTTAATCATTTTTTCTTTAAGCATAAAAAAACTACACTACTTTCTGTTCTGGTTTGTCCTATCCAGACAGTCTGAGTGTAGCAAATTTTTTTTCGATTAACAATACAAATTACACATTTTCGCCAATTCTTACCGATTTTTTCTTTTTTATTGCGATTTTTTCATAGGAATCATGATTACAGCATGAAATTCTGTATCAAAGGCATCAAATTGATATACACCCTCATATTTATCAACCACCCGAATTATATTTTTCAAGCCGTAGCCATGCATTTCTTTATTTTCTTCTTTGGTAGTTTCAAACAGTTCTCCATTTTCTCGCCGTTTTCCTGAATATGAATTTTGTATGGAGATTAGAAACTGTCCCTGTTCCATCTCTAGTTTAATCCGAAGCACTTTATCTTTCTCACAGGTTTCCAATGCCTCAATGGCATTGTTAAAGAGATTTGACAAAAGCAGTATAATATCCATCTCGTCCATGTTTACATCAGACAAATCCCCTACTTGCAGTGCAACCGCAGCCCCAAGTTCTTTTGCTTCGTTATATTTTGTATTCAAAACCGTATTTACCATCACATTATGAGTATCAACCCGTTCAACATCCCGGTCAAAGGATTGATTTAATTTGCCAAGATAGTTTTTTACCTCGTCATAATTTTGATGTTCAATTAGACTTTGTATACAATTCAGATGATTTTTATAATCATGGGATAATCTTTTTTGCATATCCAATTTTTCTTCTATTGATTTATAATACTTTTGTTCTCCTCTTGCCTCCACTTCAAACATCCGTCTTTCCTGTAAAAGCTGATTTTTTTCCGCATCACTCTTCATAAACATTACAAGAATCAGATTCACAAGCAACAGACAAAAAAGTGAACTCCAGATAATATATTTACCGTTAGCATTCAATGCTCCCATATCATTTGTCAGTATAACTGCCATAAGACAAATGGAAACAAACGGAATAACCGCATATTTGAGTTCATTGTCTTGCTTTTGAAATTCTTTCCAGCGTTTTCGCACATAACTCCGAATAATAAGAATAAGTATCAGCAAAATGGCCTTACTCATCAACACAATGAGCATCCCTTCTAATTCTACATCTTTTTTATCCGTTCCTAATACCCTGGCATCAATCAATATCGTTATTATATCAGCTATTACAAGCAAAAAGATAAACATCACGGACACCAGAAGCACTTGCTTCTTTTGATTTCCCTTTAAAATAAGAGTTGCCACAAAGAATATAGTAATCATAGAAATTTCTTTTAAAAGAAAGCTATTCTCAAAACAATATGACATCGCAAAAGCCATAGCCGAAACTGCTAAAATCCAAAGCACATGAACAACATTGGAATATTTTTTCTTTGACAAAACAAAAGCATCCTGAAATAGAAAAAAGCATATTATTTCCAAGATAACGATTAAAAAACTCTGAATATATTCCATTAAAATTCTCCTTTTCTCCGTAAGTACCTTTGCCATAATTCTTTATGTCGATATTTGGGATAATGTAATCTCGTACCATCCAATAGAATGACTTCTTCCTTATGAATCTCATAAATCTGACTGACATTTACCAGATAACTTTGATGAATTCTCATTAGTGTTTCAGAAGAAAAATCTCTTTCAATATCATCCAGTTTTTTATAGATATAGTACTCCTTCTTTTCCCCTTTTGATATCAGATGAAAAATCGACCGATGATTCATGTATTCCACATATGTAATGTCTTTTACATATATCTCCCTTTCCCCTATTTTTGAAAAATTGTAAGTGACTTTTTTAAAATCCACGTTTATTCTTTGCACAGCATTGGTCAATGCCTCACATATGTCTGCTTCCATCTTCTCATAATCTTTTATCACATATCTGTTTGCCTGCACTTTATATCCATCCATGGCATACTTTGCAAATGCAGTCACAAATACCAAAAAAGCTTCTCCACAATATCTTCGAAGACATTTGGCTGTCTGCAGTCCATCCATCCCATCCATCTGCATATCCATAAACACTATATCATATTTACCCATCTTTTCTTCCAACTGCACAAAAACCTTCCCGGAATCAAATGCATCCACTTGACAATCCATGTTTTGTGCAACAAAAAATTTTTTTACAATCTCAGATATTCTGTCAACAAATATTTTTTCATCATCACAAACGGCTATCTTTATCATACGCTACCCTCTTTCATACTTTTATCCGCATTATACCAAAAATACCATATAAACGCAACGACAACATTCTCACAAATTCAACCCTATTTTCACCACAAACCGGTTGTCTTTTTGCCCAAATTCCATTCGTCCCAGATATTTGTCAACCACTTTTTTTACATTTTTTAGACCATATCCATGCTCGACGGCATTCGCTTTGG
>JALEKC010000061.1 GCA_022769325.1 Eubacterium sp.
AGCAACTATTTGCGTTATGATAAAGACAAATCAATGGTGATTCGCATAAGGCGAGTTGCCATTTTTTTATTTTGCCGTTATCATTGGGATAGCCTAATGATTGCCTATATATAGTTTAGTTCTCTATTCCCCAGAAAAAGGCCACATTGTGGCCTTTTTCTCATATCCACCAATTGCCAAATCCTCCTTCATTTGATATACTTATTTTCAGAGTATACGAAGGGGCGTTCATTATGGCAAAGTCAAAAGAATTAAAAATCTCCGTGCGTAATCTGGTGGAGTTTATTTATCGCGGGGGCGACATCAATTCCACCGGACTTGGTACAAGAAATCCGGAAGCCATGCAGCTTGGCAGTAAAATTCATAAAAAGATTCAAAAAAGTATGGGCATCGGATACCGCTCCGAAGTGCCTTTATTTACCTATGTCACATTGGCAAGTAAAGAAAACGGAGAACCATTTACGTTGAAAGTCGAGGGACGTGCCGATGGCATTTTTCAAGACGATTCCGAAATCCTGGTGGATGAAATCAAAGGTGTTTATTTAGATATTCACCAATTAAAAGAGCCCCTTTTGGTACACAAAGCCCAGGCCATGTGCTATGCTTATATGATTTGTGAAATGGAAAATCCTGCTTTTATCTCTGTCCAGGTTACCTATTGCCATTTGGAAAGTGAGGAAATTCGCCGATTTAAAACCACCTACAGCCGGGAGGAAATCCTTTCCTGGTTTCAAAACCTGATTGACCTTTATACCCCCTGGGCACAGTATGAATACGATTGGCAAAGAAAACGCAATGCTTCCATCCAGTCTCTGACCTTTCCCTTTGCTTACCGGGAAGGGCAAAAGGAACTTGCAGCCTGCGTTTACAAAACCATTGAACATAAAAAGAAAATCTTCATCCAGGCTCCAACCGGTGTGGGAAAGACCATCTCTACCGTTTTTCCTTCGGTTAAAGCCATGGGCGAAGGGCTGATAGACCGTATTTTTTATCTCACAGCAAAAACCATTACCCGGACTGTCGCCCAGGAATGTTTCCAACTTCTGTCAAAACAAAATCTTTCCTTCAAGTTTTTAACCATTACTGCGAAGGAAAAAATGTGCTTTTTAGAAAATGGTCCGAAGTGTAATCCCGGTACATGCCCCTATGCCAAAGGCCACTATGACCGCGTCAACGACTGCGTTTATGATATGCTGATTCATGAAAATGACATGAACCGGGATACCATTCTTTCTTATGCCGAAAAATACACGGTCTGTCCTTTTGAAATGTGCCTGGATGCCGCCCTCTTTGCCGACAGCATCATCTGTGATTACAATTACGCTTTCGACCCCAATGTCTATCTGCGCCGGTTCTTTTCCGAAGAACACAAAGGGAATTTTGCCTTCCTTATAGATGAAGCCCATAATCTTGTGGAGCGGGCCAGAGAAATGTACAGTGCGGTACTGATAAAAGAAGATTTTTTAAAAGTAAAGCGAATATTAAATAAAGAATCTGCCAAAGGATATCCGGCGGAAATTAAATATCTGTTCAAAATATTTGTGGCTGCTTTAGATCGTTGCAACAAAACAATGCTGGAGTGGAAGCATCAATGCGACTATTTTGAACTTCTGGATGACATTTCCGCCTTTGAATTTCAACTTTTACGTGTCATCAACAGCTTTGAATTGTTGACAAAAGAAGTAAAAGAATTGCCGGAACGGGAAACTATTTTAAATCTCTTTTTTGACATCCGCCATTTTGTCAACATGAATGATACAAAAGATGAAAAATATCGAATCTATACCGATTATGATGAAACTGGAAATTTTCGCATCAAATTGCAGTGCATGGACCCTTCCACTCGGCTGAGCGATGCCCAAGAGCAAGCGCGAAGCACGATTTTTTTCTCCGCCACCCTGCTGCCCATGCGCTATTATATGGAACAGCTGTCCACTTCCGAAGAAGACTATGCCATCTACGCCAAATCTTCTTTTTCTGCTGAGCAGCGCCGTATTATCATCGCCAATGACGTCACCAGCAAATATACAAGACGTACTCCCGCAGAATATCAGCGTATCGCCGGTTATATCCGGGAATTTGTACAGGCAAAGCAGGGAAATTATATCATCTTCTTCCCTTCCTATGCCTTTCTGAATCAGGTACTCGGGTATCTGAATTTCTCCTCCGGCGAAGAGATTTTGATTCAACAGCAAAATATGACAGAATCTGACAAAGAGGAATTTCTTGCTGCCTTTGATGACCAAAATGACCACACTCTCGTGGGACTGTGCGTAATGGGGGGTATCTTCAGCGAAGGAATCGATTTGAAAGAAGACCGTTTAATTGGCACTGCCATCGTCGGCACCGGACTTCCTCAGGTCTGCCGGGAAAGGGAATTATTTAAGCAATATTACGATGAGCAAAATGGTCGCGGCTTTGACTATGCCTATCTCTACCCGGGCATCAATAAAGTGTTCCAGGCCGGTGGGCGGGTGATACGAACAGCCACTGACCGAGGTATCATTTTATTGCTGGATGAGCGCTTTGCCAGCAGTGGCTATCGCAATTTATTTCCCAAAGAATGGCATCCTTATGATATAACCAATAAAAAAGGAATGAAGGAACTCCTCCACTCCTTTTGGAATAATTCTACGAAACCAACGTGATTCCTTGGGAATCAATGGTTATTTTCTTTTCTTTCATCAAACGGCCGATGGCTCGTTTGTAAGCATTCTTACTCATTTGAAATTCACGCTTAATGATTTCCGGTGAGGTTTTATCATGAAATGGTAAGAAACCACCTTCTGCTTCCAGACGTTTTAAAATCTTTTCCGCGTCCATTCCCATCTGCACCGGAAGTTTTTCCTGCAGACTGAGTGTCAGTTTCCCATCTTCCCGAATTTCTTTGATTCGTGCATGGATACTGTCTCCCACATGAAGTTCGCGATTCATTTCATTGTGAGGAATCAATGCAGAGTATTCATCCCCCACTGCCACAAAGGCACCAAAAGAATCCAATATCTCATAAACCATTCCATCTACATGGTCGCCCACTTTGAATTCGCCATCGGTGCGAAGATAATCGTAGATATGCATGGTGGCACAAAGACGGTTACTCTTGTCTATATACAATGCCGCCAGCACTTCTTCACCCTTTTTTACCCGATGGGTCTGCTCTTTAAAAGGTAAAAATAAATCTTTGGCTAGTCCCCAATCCAAAAAAGCACCAATCCCGGTTACATCTGTTACTTTCAGTCGCGCCATCTGCCCCAGTTGCACTGCTGGTTCCGTGGTGGTGGCAATCAAACGATCTTCCGAGTCTTTGTAAAGAAAAACTTGGAAAATTTCTCCTCGTTCGGTTCCTTTCGGCACTTGATTATTGGGCAGGAGTACCTTAAGTTCCGGATACTCATAAGAGCCAAGGTAAGCCCCGTTTTTTGTTATTTTAGTCACATAAAGACGAGACATTCGTCCCAATATTTTTTCTTCCAAATTCAACACAATTTATTCCCTTTCTTTTATTCTGCCTTGAAAGCAAGTGATAGCATATGGATTTTTCTGGGTATCCGTCATTACCACAAAAATACCTTCTTCATTTTCACATTGATAGAACTGTATCTCATCTCCCAATTTGGCTGCCAGACGGTATTCCACCCGAAGTTCCTCCACTTCAAAACCAAAGGGCAGATGATTGGCTGCCAGGCGGACATACTCTCCGTTGTTCATATGGGAATTGGTGTCCATATGATTTTCGCATACCGTAACAGAATCCAAGTACTCAAGATTTTCCGGCACTTTAATTTTTCTAGACTTATATTCCATAGGATAAGGTTCTTCCAACCCATAACTTTCATAATCTTTTGGTTCTGGCTTTACCGGTGTCCCAGACTTCTGGTCAAAAAAGAACCAATTGGAGTCCGCATAAGCAAGGGTTTCTCCCTCTTCAGTCTTCATGACGAAATTACGCATACCAAACACCCCTCGCATTTTGTAAGGCCAGGTGGATACTTCAAAAACTTCCCCCATGGTGGGACGCCGTTTTATCACAATATTCCAGGAATTTACAAGCCAGGCATGGGCATTCTCCTTTTTTAAGTCCATACAGGACAATCCCACATCCTCACTGTGAAACAAACTGCAATCCTGCATGGCATTAACAATGGCATAAACCTTTAATTTTCCTTCCGTATCAATCCGGCTATAAGATACTCTATCTCTATACTGATACATCTTTCATCATCTCCATCTACTACTTGCTAATCCATCTGGACATACCGGAACCGTGATTGCCAAAGGGTCTTTTGTGAAATCCAAGTTTGCCATAAAATTCCTCTTTATTCATGGCAGACATCAGATTTACCATGATGGTTTCCCCTTCTTCCACCTGGTCTTCCAGCCATTCCAACACATTTTCAATGATTTTTCGTCCCAGTCCCTGAGACTGGTATGCCGGATGCACAATGACATCACAAATAAAAAACACATAGCCACCATCTCCGACGACCCGTGCCATCCCCACCGGTTTTCCCTGATGAAATGCTACAATCATATATAACGAATTTTGCAGGGCTCTTCTGGCTCTCTGGGGAATAATATGTATAAAATCCACACTGCCCCGCAAATCGTTATAATCTTCTATGGATATATCATGTCCAAACGTAATTTCTTCTAAATTCATGCATATTATATGAACTGGTTTGTTACCTCATCATAATGATAATCTAAACTTTCCAGGCTTTCACACAATGCCTGTTGATCGATTTCATTGGTTTTGCAAAATTCCTCCAGCGTGGCATATTGATCACGCAACTGCGTATTGGCATAACTTAGCAAAATAATGGGGTCCCCCGGTATGTTCATAATTTCCTCACTTTCCCGCACTCCTTGGTGCAACTTACTATATTCTATAACATTATCTCCATTTTATAAGGCTTCCTGCTTTTTGTCAACAAGAGTTTTCTATTCATCATTTGTGAGGGGAAATGGCTGTGGATAATTTCTCCCACTTCTGTCCATACTAAAATGAGCAGGTAAAAGATTGACTAGGAGGTTTCTTTATGGCAAAAACATTTTCAAAAGATTTTTCTGAGAACAAAAAAAGAATTGATGCACTTTTTCATGTAGATAAAAGTTTTGATCTGATTTACCGTGTCATTACAATTGGTGGAAAAAGTGCGTGTTTTTACTTTATTGATGGGTTTTGTAAAGATGATGTTATGGAAAAAATTATGGAATTTTTTTATAAAATCACGCCGGAGCAGATGCCAGACAATGCCCACGACTTCTTAAAATCCAATCTCCCTTACGGAGAAATAGACTTAATCCGTGACGAAAATTCCCTGATTCAGTGGATTCTTTCCGGTGTTCCGGTTTTGCTTATCGATGGTTATGATAAGCTTCTTGCCATTGACTTTCGTACTTATCCTGCCCGAAGTGTGGACGAACCGGAAAAAGACCGTGTCATGCGTGGCTCCAAGGACGGTTTTGTGGAAACGGTTGTATACAATACAGCCCTGATTCGACGCCGCATCCGTTCGCCCCATTTAGTCATGGAGATGCATACAGTGGGCAGAAGTTCCCGCACCGATGTTGTCATTGCGTATATGTCCGACCGGGTAGAGAAGAAAATGCTGCAGGATATCCAAAATCGCATTGACCGCATTCAGATTGATGCATTGACCATGAATCAGGAAAGTCTGGCAGAATGCCTCTATCAGCATAAATGGTACAACCCTTTTCCCAAATTCAAATTTACGGAGCGTCCTGACACCACCGCTGCCAGCATTTTGGAGGGTAGTATTGTCATATTGGTGGATAATTCCCCTTCCGCCATGATTTTACCAACCTCTGTATTTGACATCATTGAGGATGCCGATGATTATTACTTCCCCCCCATTACCGGGACCTATTTACGATTATCACGTATCGTCATCAATTTTGCCGCCGTTTTTATGACTCCGGTATTATTGCTGCTGCTATCCAATCCCTCATGGATTCCGGAATGCCTGAAATTCATACAAATTCAGGACCCGGTCAATGTGCCCATTCTTTACCAATTTCTTCTGCTGGAATTCGCCATTGACGGTCTGCGACTTGCCTCTCTCAACACTCCCACCATGTTTAGCACTCCACTCAGTGTGGTTGCCGGAATCGTCTTGGGAGATTATACCGTAAGTTCCGGCTGGTTCAATGCAGAAGTCATGCTCTATATGGCCTTTGTGGCTGTGGCTAATTACACCCAGGTTAGCTTTGAATTGGGATATGCCCTCAAGTTTATGCGCATTATCCTTATTTGCCTGACGGCATGGTTTAATATTTATGGTTTTATCGCCGGCACCCTGCTTACCATAACCTGCATCGTTTTCAACAAGACAATTTCAGGAAAAAGCTATATTTATCCATTGATACCTTTTAATTTACGTCAATGTTTAAAACGATTTTTCCGGGTCAGCTTACCTCATTCAGAAAATCTGAAATAAACAAAGTGACCCCTTGTCTGACACTGCGGATTGTGTTAGAATAAAATCATAAAGATAGAAAGAGGTGTGACATCATGGAGACATTTTTCACAGATGACGATCTCTTCGATTTGTTAACGGAGCTGGATCGGGAAAATTCAGAGCTGAAAGCTTTGGAAGAAGAATTGGAAACCGAAGCTGAGATGGCCGCCTCCAACCGTCGGTTCGAAGAAATTATTCTGAAGCATCGGGAAGAGAAGTAACAATAAGAGATTGCCCGCAGGACATGGTCTGTTTTGCGGACAATCTCTTTGTTTTTGTTCTGTTACTTATTTAGCTCGCGAATGGTTTTGATTAATTTCCCCAACTTTTCACTGATTTCGGTGCTGGCTTTTGACATTCCTTCTTTCCTCCATACTTTGCATTTATGTCATCGGTATATTAAATTATACACACAAAACATACATGTAATATAATTTCATCGGCCATTTCAACTGACCATAAATCTGATGGCGGATCTTTCGATATTGCTGACGATATTCAAAGACTTCTACTTTTTCAAAAGAATCCTTACTAAATTTTGCACAAAATACTTGTGAAATAAAGGCACAAACCATCTCCTCATCCAAATCATAAGCATCGGCAATCTCATGACTATATTCTTTCACCGTCTGGCCTTCATAGCGAATTTTCTTTTTCACAAAGGCTTTTTCCAATTGGTGATATAGTAAGAGAATTTGTCTGGCTGCCTTATCATGACGCAGTTTATTCTTGAAAATCATGATACGAATTCTGCGCTGTATCTCTGCTGTCAAAATGAGAATAAATACACCAGCCAATATAATTCCGATGATTTTGACAACCGGAGACAGACTCCTGGATTCTTGGGAACTCGAACTATCCCCGGAATCCTTTTTGCTCTCTTCCGTTCCTGTCGTTTCTTCTTCGGCTTCTTCACCTTCCCGGTTATAATTCTCCGTATCGATGTTTTCAAAGGTCATATCTTCTTCCGGCTCCGGAGTAGGAGTTGCCACAGAAACCTGTCCCTGACTTCCCTCCGAATTACCATTTTCTTCTTTTTGGTCCGTTCCTGCTTCCTTAGAATCATCGGATACGGAAGAGGATTCTGCATCTTCATCACCTCTTCCCGGCGTAAATTCCACCGGAACAAATCCATAATTTTCCTGATATACTTCAACCCAGGCATGAAGATCCTTATCCGTTACTGAGATTTCCTTTTCCCCGGAAGACACTTCTGCCAATTCCTCCTTGCTTACATAGACACCTTCGACATAACGGGTAGGTACACCGATGCTCCGAAGAAGAATGGCCGCAGCGGTAGCATAATGGGCACTATATCCTTTTTTATTTTCCTTTAAAAAATAAGTTATGGTTTCTTGGGAACGCGGAGTCTTTCCCGGTGAAAGCGTATACTTAGTATCATTCATAATATAATTTCGCGTCTCTTCTATCACCTGATACAAAGAAACGCTGCCCTGCTGAAATTGATCCAGCAGATTTCCCTGAGCATTGAGGTACGCCTTGTACTCTTCCGTCACCTGTGTCACATCTTCCGGCAGAGCCGTATAATACTTGGTCACAAATTCCGTCATCTGATTTCGCTTTTCCTGACTTTGCGTCCAATATTCATTGCCTGCCAAATTATAATGATTCGCTATCATTCCATTTTTCAACTCCCGGTAAAGCATCGGATAATACTCCGTTTCATACTCAACTCCGGGAACAACAGACTGGCTTCGTCCTCCCAAAAGGGAAAAAGCGGTGGTAGGAAAATACGGAATAACATAATTTCCATAGCCAAAGGCCAAATTCCTAATTTTTATTTTTCCTGTGGTCCAAAGTTTATCATTTCCGGTGGTCTGCTTCTCTCCAATTTGATTACGCAAAGTCACATGCCACCCATTTGGTGATATATTGAGCAAATTCAAAGCCTCTAAATCTTTGGTATAAATTTCATCCTTAATGGTATGCCAGCGGTTTTCATCATAAGCCTCTCCGGTATATCCTTTCATATATAAGCCTTCGGATGTATTGAAATCACCCTTTAGTTTCAAAATAGTTTTCCCACTTCTAGTGACCGAATTTCGATTTCCAATCTTTCCATAGTCCATCAAATCGCCATTGAAATACTCTCGTACCCAGGTCAAAATGTCCTGGGAATCCCAGGTTGTCAAAGAGAGTACTGAATTCCGAATTCCCAAGATACGATTTTGATTGTTGTCGTAGCGGGCAGGTGGAATGACAATATAACTAATGATTCCTGCCACTACTCCCACTGCCGCCAGAATCAAAGACAATTTCTGACGCATGCGTTTTTCTGTCGTATCATATCGGAGAAAACGAGTACCCACCACGGCTACCATGGTGAAAATATACGTTATCATATTGGAAAAATACCCGATTTTTCCTACGAAAAAGGGAATAATTACGAAAAAAACCGTTGCTAAAACATAAACCGAAGAACGTCTTTTCCGATAAAAACAGGTGCTGATTACAGCAATTAAATAGACCGCCAGAAGACATATTACTAAAGTTGTACAATATCCCACGTCTGCTGTCTCGCGCTCAAATCCTTTTCCCGAAAGCAACGTCTTTGTGGTCTGTGTATAATTCATAAATTCTTTCAGATAGGTATTGATGATGGTTACAATTCCTTTTTGAACCACCGTACGGAATTTCAATATGGCAATGACGAAAAATGCGGTTAAACCAAGCATTCCATAAAATTTCCCGCGATGAAAGGTTTCCAGCACCGTAAATAGCCCATAAAACAAAAATGCGGCTACCAATATTACCAAAGCCAGAATCCCCCGCTGAAGGGGCAATCCAAGGCTTAAGGCGGCACACATAATCGAAGAATACATTCCCAGAAATACCAATAAAACCTGGCTGATTTCCAATATGAAATTCGAGATTTTATTACTCTTCATAGGTATCTCCATCCCTTCGTAAATCCATAATCTGTAATTCTCTTACTTCCAAACCTTCCAATTCTACCGTGTCATGATCGGACACCGTAAGATAGAGACCGGACTCTTTTTCTTTTCCACTTTCCCATTCGATATAAGCTTTCAAAAGTTCCTGTGTATCCCGTGTTATTTTACATTGGAACAAATCCTCAAACATCCAGAATAATTCCTCTTCTTGTTCAATCAACTGCTCCTGAATCAGCTCGTTGACATTGTCATACCAAATAAAGTGCTGTGGCACACCCTGACTCAAAAATTCCATAGCCACCGAATATACTCCCTGTATCAGTAAATCTGCTTCCTCTCCATCTCTTGCACTTAAATCAATAAAGATATGCACTGCTTTTGCCAAGGGAAGGCTGCCCTCTTTTACCATATAATGACCGGTTTTACTGCTTAGTTTCCAATGAATCTGCTGAAACCTGTCTCCATCTTTAAAATCACGCACATCAAATATTTCAGAAGGATCATCTCCTTTTTTGTAAATGGAAAACCGGTCGCTGTCTTCATTGGTTTCATTGTACCAGCGTTTTTTTCCCAGATATACTTCCGTCAATGGGGGCATAACCAACACATCCTGCACTTCGTAATTTTTTCCCACCGTTGCTGCAAAAAAATTTAGATAATCATAAATCTTAACTTTTTCCACACGAATGGACACGTTGCCGCAATGCTGCATGGGAACTACGATACGGCGACTTCTTTTTTTTCCATTATCCACGGAAAAGCGCACTTTCATTTTTCCACTTTCTCCGGAAAAAAAATTATGATATTTTACCCAGGCAATCCCTTTGGTCACCGGAAGCCATTTGCTTGTATTTTCCAGAGACAGTATGATACTTGCCCGCCCCGGTTTTTCCATGGAGTCCTTTTCTGCCACGGGATTTTTACATTCAACCTGAGCGTTGATATGAAGACGCATCAAAATCAAAAAGAATATCATAAAAAATGGTACAACAATCAGAGTTCCCACCACTGCAACTGCTCCATACTGAAGGCAAAATACAGATACGAGAAACCCTAAAATCAATATCAAAAGATAGATAATCGTTCCTATGGTCATGGGGCACCTCCTAAAGGTAATCTGGATATGCTGGTTTTATAATTTAGGAGATGTCGTCTTACTTACAATTTCTTCCACAATATCCTGTGCCGTTACATGACTCATGCGGGCCTTTCCATTGAGAAGAAGGCGATGGGAAAGAACACATTTTGCCACTTTTTTTACATCTTCTGGCAATACATAATCTCGTCCATTCATAAAGGCATGGCCTTTTGACATATCCACAAAAGCCAACGTTCCACGAGGACTGACGCCCAATGAAAGCATGGAATGACGTCTTGTGGCATCAACGATTTGAGACAGATACTTCAAAACTTTATCATCCATATAAACGGCGCGAACCTGCTCCTGCATTTCCAATACTTCCTGCTTTGATACAATTTCCTCGATATAATCAATCGGATTCACTTCCTGACGCTCTTTGATCAGGCGCATTTCCTCTTCCATCGTAGGATATCCCATGGAAATACGAATCATAAAACGGTCTAACTGTGACTCCGGCAACATCTGTGTTCCGGCAGAACCCACCGGATTCTGTGTCGCCACTACGATAAATGGATTTGGCAACTGTCTGGTGACACCATCTACGGTAACCTGACCTTCTTCCATAACTTCCAGCAAAGCGGACTGAGTTTTCGTAGAAGTACGGTTGATTTCATCCGCCAGCAAAATATTACACAAAATTGCTCCCGGCTTGTACTGCATCTCACCATTGGCATCCAGCATATTAAAGCCCACTACATCACTGGGCAATACATCCGGTGTAAATTGCAAACGTCTCTCCGTCAATTCCATGGCACGGGAAAAACAAACCGCCATGGTGGTCTTTCCCACTCCCGGAATATCCTCAATCAAAATATGTCCTTTGGCAAGAATAGCAGTAAGTACCATCTGAATCTGCTCATCTTTTCCACGAATTACTTTTCCCACTTCATCCAAGATATTTTTTATTTTTTGTTCCATCTTCTCATATCCTTTGCTATTTTTCTATTCACCATGTTTCAAAAACGACAAAACGTCCACTCGCTGAATGGACGCCCATCATTTTCATTATCCTACTTTTAATTTGAATTTCTGAATGGCTTTTTCGTCATCATCATCCACTTTTTCAATTTGTCCACCAAGACCACGAATTTTTTCTTCAAAATTCTCATATCCACGCTCAATGTATTGAATCTGCTCTACTGTAGAGAATCCCTCTGCCACCAAAGCCGCAATTACCAAGGCTGCTCCCGCACGCAAATCCGGTGCACTCACCATAGCTCCTGAAAATCTGTCCACTCCGGTAATGATTGCCGCATTTCCTTCAACATTGATATTGGAACCCATGCGACGCAATTCACTGATATATTTGAAACGGGTCTCAAATATCGTCTCCGTTACAATACTGACTCCCTCGGACAAGGCCAGCAAGGTAACCATCTGAGGCTGCATATCTGTAGGAAATCCCGGATAAGGCATGGTTTTTACGTTGGCATATCCCATACGTCCCGTGGAATATACACGGACGCAATCGTCATATTCTTCTACTTTGGCACCAATTTCTATCAATTTTGCTGTAATAGCCTCCAAATGCTTAGGAATGACATTGCGAATATAGACATCTCCACCGGTAGCTGCCGCAGCGATCATATAGGTTCCGGCCTCAATCTGATCCGGAATAATAGAATACTCACTGCCATGCAAATGCTCCACACCACGAATACGAATGGTATCCGTACCGGCACCTTTGATATTGGCTCCCATACTATTTAAAAAGTTGGCAACATCCACAATATGTGGCTCTTTTGCCGGATTCTCGATAATGGTTTTTCCCTCTGCCATACATGCCGCCATCATAATATTAATAGTAGCTCCGACACTTGGACAATCCAGATAGATATGACTTCCCACCAGATTGTCTGCATAGGCATCAATCTTTCCATTGTGAATGGTCACATTGGCACCAAGCTGCTCAAATCCTTTCAAATGCTGGTCAATGGGACGACTGCCAATCTGGCATCCCCCCGGCAGGGCAACTACAGCTTTTTTATATTTTCCAAGAAGCGCACCAACCAGATAATAAGAGCCGCGGATCTTGCGAATATATTCATCATCAACATTGACATCATTAATAACAGCCCCATTGATACGGACTGTATGTTCATCTATTCTCTCAACGATTGCCCCAATCCCTTCAATGGCATCCAGCAATACTTTTACATCATCAACTTCCGGAATGTTTTCAATCAAAACCGGTTCGTCTGCCATAATCGCAGCAACGACGATACCTAGTGCCGCATTTTTGGCCCCACCAATCTGAACTTCTCCCTTTAATGGTCTTCCGCCTTTTATAATATACTGCTTCATATCGACCTCTCCATCTTTACTTTTATTAGCATCATCATTACAATAGTATAACACATATCTCTCTTTTGTAAAATATCATTTTTTTAAAAATATGTTATCATTTCTTTACAGAATAACCAAATTTTCCAATTTTTTCTCCCAATGTAAAATATTCCCCATGGGAATAAGCCACCAATCCGGTATCATTGAGTTCAAATTTCCCCGTCTCATTCATATATTTTTCACTGATCTGCACCCCTGCCACTTCTGCCAAAAACATATGATGCGAGCCAAGTTCCAAAACCTCTTTGACCTTACATTCAATATTTACCGGGCTTTCTGCGATAATTGGAGCGGATTTCAGATGTATCGCCTTTGCTGCCGTCAAATGCATTTGCTGGAACTTATCCACATCCCGTCCGGATTTCACGCCACACCAACCGGTGGCCCGCGCCAAATCCTTGGTGGTAAGATTTACAACAAATTCTTTGGTCTCACGAATAATTCCATAGGAATACCGCTCCGGCCTTACGGAAATCGAAAGCATAGCCGGGTCGGAACAAATGGTTCCTGTCCAGGCTACCGTTATAATGTTGGGGATTTCCTTTTCTCTTCCACAACTTACCATTACAGCCGGTACCGGATATAACATATTTCCCGGTTTCCACTCCTGTTTTTTCATATTTTCCCGCTTCCTCCTTCTTATAACCGAATTTTATAGCAAATCTGTTTTTCCAAATTTCTGTGATGACTTAGGAAATCATCCATTTTTTCATAGTCCCCTTCCAGGATAACGACAATTTCTCTTTCATATTTCTCCATCATTTGACGAATTTTAGCAATGCTCTTTTCGGATAATGCCGGTGCATTTTCAATATACATACATCCTCCGATGAATTTCTCAATCCATTCATCCAAATCCACTTCGTCTAATTTTTCTGCGTGAATTTTTCCAATGTTCTTTGCTTCAAAATATTGATTCTTTTTCAATTCCTTGAAAAGTTTTTTCGCCACTGCCAAGGAAATACCAGGAGCTGCCCCCGTCAAAGCAAAATGAATGGTTCTCTCCTCTTTTGGCATTTTTTGAATGGCCGATTTCAAGGTGCAATATGTGATACCATTGTTGGATACATCTTCACAAACATCGATTTCCATCGGGTGCCCGGAAAGAGGATGGGTTTTTACACGAATCTTGTCCAGATTCATGGTATCTTCCAAATTAATCACTTTCCGATTTTCTTTCATTTCTTCCAGCTGCTCCTCCAAAGACTCTATAGGAGCTGTAGTCCGTTTTTTTACAACATTTTCCTGCTCTTCCACTTTTTCTGCCACTTCTTCTTTTTGAGCAGGAACCTCCATGATTTGCTGTGCTTCTTTGGCAACTATCGCTTTGGCATCCAATTCCGCCGTAGACTGGTTTTTATAAGTATCCAATTCCTCTGGGAATTCTTCATCATCCTCAAAGGTATCCAAATCTACTTTGAAATAATTAATCAATCGTCCAAAGAATCCTTTTTTCGGAGCATCCGTTTCTTCCGGCTCCTCCTGTTCCTCAGGTTCCGGCTCTGGCTCCTCCTGGTCCTCAGGTTCCGGCATCTCTTCTTCCAAAGTTTCTAAGGTTTCTTCCGGTGCTTCTTCCTCAGGTTCAGGCTCCGGTTCCGACTCCTCCTGTTCCTCAGGTTCCGACATCTCTTCTTCCGCAGTTTCTAAGGTTTCTTCCGGTGCTTCTTCCTCAATTTCCGGCTCTGGCTCCTCTACTTCCATAGCTGTTTTCTCCATGGTCGGCTCTTCCTCTGCCACTATTTCCATTACCTGTGCCGGTGCATAAGCAACCTTCACTTCTTCCATCTCTGGTTCTTCCGGCTCCGGAATCTCTCCCTCCACCGGTTTCTCCCAAAGCGGGCTGAGGCAATGCTCCCGAAGTGCCTTCGCCTTATCGACAATCTTACCATGGCCAAACCAGCGTATCAAATCCTCGCACTCTGCAATACAATCTTCTCTTCTCCCTTGCCGTTCATACAGGAGTGCCAGCTGATATCCCCACTCTTCGGTATATTCATTGCGTTTTAATTCTTCCAGTATCTCAATTAAATTATCATAGGAAGCACCTTCTGCCTTTGCTAGACGATATTTTAATTCATAGGTATCCAATGTAAATCCGGATACGATTTCATAAGCTTGATACAATTCTCTTGCTTCTTCCAAATCTCCCATGCGAATAACCAGCATAAGCAAGCGATACAAAGACGGCCTTGAAGATGTACGTTGATACACTGTGTAATATAATTCTTTCGCAACATCCATCTTTTCTGCCTTTAAAAACAACTCCGCATAGCGGTATAATTCTGTGATTGTCGGCACTTCCTTAAATGGAATCTGCTCAATTTCTTCCATTGCCTGCAAATATTGTTTTTCTTCAATTAATTCGCGTATCTGTCCACAACGTACGCTACTATCGTATCTGCCCATATACTTCATCCTTTTAAATATTCTGCTGTTGCTATAATTTCTTGTGGCACTTCCATACCGGCTTTCATCCATTTATGCATTAGCAAGTCCACATTTTTACGCGCCGCACGATTATCACGAATATATCGCTTGGCGGCCTCACTGTAGGCACTCTGCCCTTCCAGAGTTTTCATACAATCTGTAGAAAATGGACAATAGGTAAATAAAATCGCCCGAGCTACCCGGCTTAATTTCATAGCTCCTCTGGATTCACGCAAAATCCAGTCCGCATAATCTTTCAAAAAGACCTCTTTATGTTTATTATTGCATTGAACCAATTGGGCGCGAATCTTATTTTTTCGCTCCTGGGACAATTCGCTATTTTTCTTATAAAATTGCAAATAGTCGCTATATTCACTTGTAAGAGAAGGATAGCGAAAATCATTCCAATGACTTCCTGCTTCCGTTCGACATTTTTCCCAGCGGAAATTCCCCAAAAGATGTACCATCTCAAGACTCAATTCCTTTTCCAGCCAAACCGGCACAAACATTCTTCCTTTGGAATTGCGGCGTCTTCCCGTAATATCCTGCCACATAATGGTATTGCGTCCATATATTGGAAATATAATTATATCCGGAGTTACGCGTTCAATCACTGTGGCTTTATTGACGTCTATCATTCCATAACTAACCATGCGCTCCCGGTAAAAAATGGAATAATCAATCTTCTCAATCTGAGTTATGGCATCATTCAGTCGCTTTTCCGTCATATAAGAATTCTTCAGATTGCTGAAAATCCCCTCAGAACAAAGTATAGGAACAAACATGGTGATGTTTCCATTGATGATGCGGGAGGCATAGCGGAACATATTCTGACATTCAAAATGCATTCGTTCTTCTCTGTCTGAAAGGGCAGCATCCATTTCGTTTTGCGTTATTTTTTGTTCTTTTACCTGTCTGCGTAAATAGGTAGGAAAATCCTCATCAAATTCGTTTTTGGACGTATCTTTTATCCCGTCGTAAATGGCCTGAAGCCACTGTGACATGGTATAAACCCGACATCCATTCTGGGTGGTGGCCGCTTCCGGACGCAGACTCAAAATCGTTTGCAATTCCTCATCGGACAACAGTTTTTCACTGACAAAACCATAATCCAGAAAAAGTCGGACAGCCAAAGGCACATCCTCATCATCCATGCTCTTTTTCAAAATGGCTTCATACATTTCATAAAAGAATTTGCTGACACTTTTTCGAATTTCTGTAGCTTCGGGAGTTCTGGCAAATTTATCCGAAAGAGCAAGGAAAGCTTCCACTACTTCGGTAAATTCCGTTTTGACCCGTATATGAACCGGTGCATATTCCACAATCTGCTCCAGGGATTCATACAAATATTCAATACCCGGCTCATCCAGTTTTTCCATTTCTTCCTGTGCATGTCCCTCTCCAGACAAAAGGGCAAAATACAACCGTTCCATCTTATCACGATCCAACTCAATGGAAATTCCGGCTTTGTCTGTCAAAAAAGTTTCCGTATCGTTGATTTTTTCCACAATCTGGTCCACGGACTGATCCATCCGAGGATCTCGTACTCCTTTTTCCAATAAGGAAAGTGCCAGTTTACCAACCGTTTGAAACAAAGCATCCTCTTCCAAAATCAGGCAACGAAATAATTTGTATAATACTTCTCCCTGATTTCGGCAATAAGCCAAAAAATCCCCCACCAATTCGCATTGTTCACGAAAATGATACATAGCCACAAACTGGCTTCTGCTATAATATTTTTTTTGAATTTCAATTGGCATTTGAGCACATTCCAGGTAATAGTTTGCCAAATCCTCCGGTTCCTGCAGACTTTCCATAATATTATCTACTTTTTGCATGGCATTTTCCGTAGTCATTTCAAACCCACACATCGAAGCAACCTGATGACACAATTCATATTTTTCACGGATAAATTGGCAAAGATTTTGATTTTCTGTATGCAAATGCTGGAGCTGCTTTTGCAATTCCAATAAAAAATAATTGAGAGATGTAACCAGGAGTCCTCGATAGTCCGGTTTTTCCTGCAAAATATGTTCGATACTTGACATTCCCTGAACCGGAATCACAAAAACCGAACAGTCATCTTTTGCCATATATGTAAATCGATGCATTCCCTTTACGATGTCACAAGCCCCCAGAAAGTTCCCGGTTCCCAATACCATACAGATTCCATCTGCTTTCATCTCGACTCTTCCCTTTACCAAAAGAGCAATGGAATCTACTTCTGTATCCTTTTCATACAAAACAGTACCATTTTCAATGGAATTCATTGCATTTTCAGTCAATTTCACTTTCTCTTTCATACGATACCTCCGCATCGGCACTGTCGCCCTTATCCCCCCGAATCAAACCTATATAAAAAAGTCCGTGCGCCTTGCTTCGAATCAATCTCCATAGACGTTACCTTTACAGTTAACTCAATCCAGGCGCCCTTACGACACACAAGAAGATTTGCTTAGTGCTGCTTCATTCCTGACCTGACACGGTTCACAAGTTCCTGTTGCGTAAGACCCGGATGTCAACGCCACTTATAAAGGGCAGCTCATTATCGAAAGACCCTAGGCAAGACAACACCCCTGCTATAGCGGATTGCAGGTACAGGGCACCGCTATCTCCCCGGCTGCACGGAAATCTTAACAAAATTTAATGTGAGTCACCTCACACAAAACAAGTATAATCTTTTTTTACTCTTCTGTCAAGATTTTCACATTGAAAAAAAGGAATCATATATTGTTTTTAAACACAATAAGGATTGCTGCCTATGTCTGCAAATATAACTGCCCTTCCGTCAGATGCACGTACAGACTATGCCTGCCACTGCCTGATGCCCTATGGTGCACACCTTCTTGAATCTTGGGAAAATTTTCCAGATAGTGGAATCATTCTTACCGGGATTCCTTTTACAAAAAACGGAAAATCTCTATATACTTCACTTCTTCCCTTTTTAACCATTGACTGTTTTCTAAAAAAACTAACTCCAAATCACATCCTGATTGGTGGAAATTTTCCTGCCAAAGTAACCTGCTTTTGTCAAAAGCATGGGATTCCCTGTTATGACATTCTTCAAAGCCCGTCCTTTGGGCGTTTAAATTCACGATTGACAGCAGAAGGTCTCCTGGCGCAAGTCATGTCCAAAACACCATTTTCTATATTAGAAGCCAAAATCCTTCTAATTGGATATGGAAGATGCGGGAAAGAAATAGCAAAGGTTTTTTCAAATTTTTGCAAAAAAATAGTCATCGTAGAGAGAATTCCAAAATCTGTTTCTTGCGCTACAGCAAATGGTTTTAAATGCTTTTCTCCCGAAAAAATACGAAGCAATAAACCGCTTATCAGTCAAACAAATATCATTATAAATACTGCTCCGGATGTTCCTATTGCATCTTCTTTTTTCACTTATATACCATCGGATTGTTATGTATTTCAAGTCGCTTCCGGACCTCTGCTTTTACCGGAAACATTTCATGGCATCCTTATAAATTGTCCGGGAATCCCGGGAAAGTACGCTCCTAAAACAGCCGGAAGCAAACTTGCTTCCGAAATTTGTAAATATTGTAATCTTTAAGGAGGCTCTATTATGTCCATGGATTTAACCAACAAAAATATCGGCATCGCCATTACCGGTTCCTACTGTACCTACAAAAATGTCTTTGCAGAACTGGAAAAACTGGCAGCAACCGGTGCCAATTTATATTCTATTTTTTCAGACCATGCTTGTACAACCGACAGTCGCTTTGGAAAATGTGCAGATTTTCTTGCAGAAGCAGAACGAATCACCGGAAAAAAACCGATTACCACCATTCCTGATGCCGAGCCTATTGGCCCGGGAGCTCTTCTTGATTTGCTTGTCATTGCTCCCTGCACCGGCAATACCCTTTCAAAACTTGCCAACGGCATCTCCGATACCCCTGTTCTGATGGCGGCAAAAGCTCATTTGCGTAACAATCGTCCTCTTGTGGTATCCCTCTCCACCAATGACGCCCTTGGCATGAACTTAAAGAACATCGGCATTCTTCTCAATACCAAAAATATTTATTTTATTCCTTTTGGACAGGACAATTACAAAGCAAAGCCAAATTCCATGATCGCCCATATCGAACTTTTGACAGATACCATTGAAGAGGCCCTTGCTTCCCGACAGCTTCAGCCTGTCATTCAAGGTCCTTATCCCAAATAAAGGAGGCTTTCGGATGTGTGGAATTGCCGGTTTTTATCAACCAAATCGCAACTTTTTGCATGAAAACTTTCAGGGAACTTCTCCTGCAAACCCATGGCACAAGCGCCTGATTGCCATGAGAAACACCCTGCGAAATCGTGGTCCAAATGATGAAAATACATTGCTGTTTTCCCATGCCGGTCTGGCTCATACACGACTTGCCATCCGGGATATTATCGGCGGAAAACAGCCTATGAGCGGACATTATCAGGGAACTTCTGCTTCTATTATTTACAATGGAGAAATTTACAACACCAACGAATTGCGCGAAGAACTTCAGTCCTTTTCTCTCCAATGGTCAACCACCAGTGACACGGAAGTTATCTTAAATGGTTTTTTGGCTATGGGAACCGCTTTTTTTAAAAAATTGAACGGTATCTTTGCCTTTGCCATCTATGTCCATCAAACGGGAGAACTCTTTCTGGTTCGGGATTCTTTAGGAGTAAAACCACTATTTTTCCATTTTGATAAGGATATCCTGGTATTTGCATCGGAGCCAAAAGCCCTATTTTCTTATGGCGTTCGTCCCAGAGCAGACAAGGAAACCTGGAATGAAATATTTACCCTCGGTCCTGGACGCACTCTTGGCAAAGGCGGTTTTTCCGGCATGGAAGAAGTTCTTCCCGGGGAATATCTCCACTTTTACGCCTCTTCCGGCAAAGGACGTCCAGCCTTTCAAAGGAAATACTTTCGCCAACTGGAAGCGCTTCCCCACAGGGATTCTTATTCCGAAACCGTAGATTATGTCCGGTTTCTTCTTTGGGACAGCATCCAGAGGCAAATGGTTTCCGATATCCCCATTTGTAGTTTTCTCTCTGGTGGACTGGATAGTTCTCTGGTAACTGCCATTTGTCAAAGACAGCTACAAAAGCAAAATGTAACCCTCAATACCTTTTCCTTTGATTTCAAAAATAACAATATCCATTTTCAGGCAAACTCCTTTCAGTCCACCCAGGACCGCCCTTTTGCAGAGTTGGCTGCCAAGCATCTTAAAACCCACCATACACTATTGGAATGTGACAATGAAACTCAGGCAGATTATCTCTTCAAGGCTGTGGATGCCCGCGATTTTCCTTGTATGGCCGATGTAGAATCCTCCATGCTGTATTTTTGCGAGGAAGTATCGAAAACCAACCGGGTTACTTTAACCGGAGAGTGTGCCGATGAGATTTTTGGCGGATATCCCTGGTTTCACAACCCTCTCCTTTTCGAAAAGCATGCCTTCCCATGGTCCTATGACCTCACTCCGCGAAAAGCATTGCTTCAGGATGATTTAATTGATTTTCTGGATATGGAAGAATATGCCATGGAGGCCTATGAAAACACCATTGCTTCCACCCCCCGATGTCATGAAGACTCTATGGAAGAAGCACGTCGCCGGGAAATTTCCTGGCTCAACATACGATGGTTTATGATGACTTTACTCAATCGCATGGACCGCACCAGCATGTATTCCGGCTTGGAAGCCCGCGTTCCATTTGCCGACCATCGGATTTTACAATACGTATACAATGTTCCCTGGGAAATAAAATGTCATAATGGTCAACCCAAAAGTTTGCTTTTGGAAGCTGGGAAGGGACTTTTGCCCACCGAAATCCTGAATCGAAAAAAAAGCCCCTATCCTAAAACTTATGATCCCGCGTATGAAAAATTATTGGCAACGAGGCTACAGGAAATGCTCCATCAGGTAAACTCACCACTAAGTGGAATTGTTGACCCCAAAAAATTGGAACATTTTCTAACTTCACCAAAGGATTATGGGAAGCCCTGGTACGGGCAACTTATGGCCGGTCCACAGATGTTAGCTTATCTTCTTCAGGTGGGCTATTGGATGGAGACATATTCGATTTCCCTTTGATTTCTGAGGCGCATTCCCAGTCTTGGGGGTTTTTCTCCCCGGGGCGGGCATGCACTTCCATCATCCAATATCCGAAATCTCCCATTTTTATTTTACCTCTATGGATACTTTTAAATAGAGAAAAGCCAAAATTTCTACCAAGAACCACATCTCGCTTGTGAAAGCACCCCGGTACACCGATATAATATTCCTTGCCAATCTTGGCAAAAAGCAAATGACCATAATTTCCATATCCCTGTTGTAAAAATGGATTGCTTGACAAAATCCAGTATTTTCTTGGAAATTCTCCCAAATCTCCAGGTTCAATCTTTACACAATATTCGGCTTCATCATCCGGAAAAGGATACATGGGGGAATGTGTAGAGATTATTTTTCTGCATTCATAGTCCCAGGTATGCTCTTCTTCCATTTCAAATTGTATTATTTCCGGTTCTTCCTCTTGCATCTGCTCGTCTTCTTGTGCCTTGATTTCCTCTTCTTGTGCCGGAATTTCCTCTTTCTCCATAGGGATTCCTTCCCCTATTTGAGATTCTCCCATTTCTCCAATCCATATTCCAACCATGGTTTCCTCCGGAGACACTTTTCCTTCCAAAGGTCTTTTCTCCTCTTCTCCCTTCCATTTTCCCACTTCCAAAGGATATCTTTTCCCCTCTTTTTCCAGCACAAGATATACCGGTTTTCCTCTCCAGTTTTCCTCTTTTTTGATATGTATTTCCAGTCGAATCCATTCGCCTTTTTTCGACAGTTTCATATAACCAGCATTTCCCTCTTGTCCGGATTCACGCAAATAAATAATTTTCCGAAAATAATTCATTCCCTCTCCCCTTTTCTTTTTTCTAAACTTTCGTGTCCCCCTTTGTGTAACGCCACGAGGGCCTCCTGAGTAAATCCTATGAAATCCCTGTGGAAATTATGCATTATAAAAGGGACTGCCCATAGGACAGTCCCTGAAAGTATACATATAAGGATAAAAATTATTTCAATGTAACTTTAGCGCCTTCAGCCTCTACCTTAGCTTTGATATCTTCAGCTTCGTCTTTAGAAGCGCCTTCTTTGATAACTTTAGGAGCACCGTCTACAACTTCTTTTGCTTCCTTAAGTCCAAGACCGGTTACCTCACGTACAACTTTGATAACCTTAACTTTGTTTGGTCCAACTTCTGTAAGTTCTACATCAAACTCGTCTTTCTCAGCGCCGCCTGCTGCTGCACCGTCGCCTGCTGCTGCTACAACAACACCTGCTGCTGCAGATACACCAAATTCTTCTTCGCAAGCTTTTACTAAATCATTTAATTCCAAAACGCTCATCTCTTTGATAGCATCGATAAATTCCTGAGTAGTCATTTTAAATTCCTCCATTTTTAAATATTATTTTTTGTTTGCAGCTTACTCTGCTGCTTCTGCGGTTTCTGCTTCTGCAGCTGGCTCTGCACCATTTCCTTTTGCTTCTGCGATTTGATTCAGAACGCGAGCCATATTGGTAACAGGTGATTGCAAGCTTCCAAGCAATTTAGAGATAAGAGTATCTCTTGATGGGATATTTGCCAACGTCTTTATACCAGCTTCATCATAATATGTGCCGGCAACAACACCACTCTTGAACTGAAGTGCCTCAGCTTCTTTTGCAAAATTGCTAAGAATACGTGCTGGTGCAGTCTCATCTTCTGCGGAAAATGCTACTGCAGTAGGTCCTTCCAAGTCCTTATCCAACTGTGCAAAATCAGTTCCTTCGAAAGCACGGATAAGCATAGTATTTTTGTATACTTTGTATACAACACCTGCTTCTCTGAGCTCTTTACGAAGTCTCGTATCCTGCTCAACAGTCAGACCACGATAATCAACAAGTACGGCAGCTTTTGCATCTGCGGCATATCCCTTGATTTCGTCAACGATTGGCTGTTTGATCTCAACTTTAGCCATGGGTCATTTCCTCCTTATATATATTCTGCCGAAAGAATCATAAGGATATATCAAAAATCCCCTCTTTTTGCCATAGCAAAAAGAGGGGAATAAAATCCACATTCTTTACTCCTCGGTAGGCGGCTTTTGCACTTACATATCCGAAATTCCTAAGAACCATCTATACCTACTGTCTACGGCAGTCATCGAAAAATATATTACCATATCTTCCATTGGTTGTCAATATACTTTTTTATTTTATTTCCTTATCTTCTGTATCAAATTCTTGAACGATAGATACAATTTTGCCGGTATCCTCTCGATTTGCATCCAATACCTCTACCAACATTTCTGCCGTAGAATTTGTCAACTCATTTCGATTCACAATTTCCTCAACACCCGCTTCATTTTTATCGGAAGCAATCTGCACCTTTGACATTTCTTCACGAATCACAAGTAAGGCGTCACTAAAGGAATTTGTCACTTTACGAATTTCTTCAATTACCTGCTTAATCTCTTCTACTGCAACATAATATTCTTTGGCATTTTCTGCAAAGTCTGCAAAGCGTTTAGATACATCTCCTTCAAGGAATCCAATGATATTGTCAAAACATGTCTGTACCGCCCCAATACTGCTATTGATTTCCTTGCATATGTTCTGGATATTGGTTGCTGTCTCGGAAGAACTATTGGCAAGATTTCCAATTTCATTTGCCACTACAGCAAAGCCTTTCCCTGCTTCCCCGGCACGAGCTGCCTCAATATTGGCATTCAATGCCAGTAAATTGGTCTGTGATGTAATCTCTAGTATTTCGGATGCCATTTCATTAATTTGCGCCAATGACTGCAAATCTTTCATGGCGTTCTCTACATCCTGACGATTTGCATTGATATTTTCTTCTGAATATTTCAAGGTGTCCTGAGCCTGATGCTGCATCTCTTGTGCACTATGAATTAATTCACTGCTTACATTCTGCCCCGCCTCAATTCTTTCTTGCACCTCTTCCATCATCTGAACAATTTTTTCAATTCTTCCATTGGTTGCATTAATGGCAGAATTTGTGGTATTGATGCTGGCTGCCAATTGCTGTATGACCGCAGAATTATTAGTAACATAATCCACAAGATTTCCTGATTCTGCATTCATGGTCTCCGAGGATTGATCCAGCGAAAGCGTACACTGATTTAATGTTCCAATGATTTGTTGTAATGTTTCTCGCAACAAATTTACCGCGGATGCAATATGCCCAACTTCACTTTTACATCCTATGTACTTGTCAATTTTATTATTTTTCCGTAAATTTAAATTTTTCAAATCTCCAATGGCACTTTCCACCATTTGAAGTGGTCTTGTGGAAATTCGCACGGTAATAAGCGTAAGAAGTATAATAATAATGTATGCCACGATACAAACAATGCCCAACATTTTTTTGTTTGATTCTGCGGAAGCATAGATTTCTGCTGTTGTATCACTCATGACAACTGCCCAGCCACGCTGAGGAATGGAAAGGTACATTGCCACGCAATCTTTCCCTTTGCTATCTTTATATTCAATTGTACCGGAAATCTGTTTTGGATTCTTTTTAATGGCAGATACTACATTTAATAACATGGAATCCTTAATTTCCTTAGCCATTTTAGATTCATCTTCATCAAATATGTGGGTGGATGTTTCGGTATTAATCATATAATTTTGGGCTCCCGCAAAACCATCCGCTTTTATGGAGTCCATTTTCTCTTTTAATGAACTGGCATAAGATCCGGCACCTGCGTATCCGATTGGTTTTTTGTTGTCATCATAAATGGCCTTATACATGGAAACAATTAATTTTCCAGATGCCGGCGACTCAATAATACCCGCATTATATACGCCTTCACTTGAAAGCATTGCTTGTTGTAATTGCTTCAAGCGGTCCCCCTCACGCATTACTTTTCCAATTACTGGCTTCGCCGGATGGGTCAACACTTTTGTGTTCCAGTCTCCCGTATAAATACCTTCCCAGTTATTCAGAGATTCAAAGTAACGCACCGTATAGTTTTCTGCTTGTTGCAACAATCCTTTATCTTCAGGATTTTGCAGCATTTGATGAAGAATTGGAGTTTGGGTATAAGCCGTCAATATGCTTTCCCCTTGTTCAATATACTCTTCAATTACCTTTGTTTTCGCATTCAATGTTGTCTGCATATTTTCCATTGCTTTTTTGCGCATCGCCGTGGTCATATTGTGATTTGCTAACAAAAAAAGAAAGGTAATCCCAATAGCTGCCACTACCGCAACTGCTGTGGTTATAACCACACTCATTTTTCGATTTTTTAACATCCCAAACATCTCCTTTGATAATTTCATCACTTTAACCATAAAATTCATAAGAGTCCGGAAGCAAATACTTGCATCACAGACTCTTTGATTTTCGAAGTTTATTCGTTTATTATACTCTTATGCATATTTTACAGTGCTTACCTTTACACCAGGTCCCATTGTGCTGGTGATGGTAACACTCTTCATATACTGTCCTTTTGCACTTGCTGGTTTTGCTTTTACGATTGCATCCATCAAGGTGTTGAAGTTATCATTTAACTGTTCTGCAGTAAAAGATGCTTTTCCAACCGGACAGTGAATAATATTTGCTTTGTCCAAACGATATTCAATCTTACCTGCTTTAATGTCATTAACAGCCTTTGTAACATCCATTGTAACAGTTCCTGCTTTAGGGTTTGGCATCAAGCCTTTTGGTCCGAGTACACGTCCGAGACGACCAACAACACCCATCATATCCGGAGTAGCCACAACTACATCAAACTCAAACCATCCATCGTTCTGAATCTTAGGAATGAGTTCCTCACCGCCAACATAATCAGCACCAGCTGCTTCTGCCTCTGCAACTTTGTCTCCTTTTGCAAATACAAGAACGCGAACGGTCTTACCGGTTCCGTGTGGCAATACAACCGCACCACGAACCTGCTGATCTGCATGACGTCCATCTACACCAAGACGGATATGTGCTTCAATTGTTTCATCGAATTTTGCAACTGCTGTTTTCTTTACAAGGTCAATGGCCTCAGCTGGTTCATACTGAACAGTTCTGTCTACCAGCTTCGCAGCCTCAACATATTTTTTACCTCTTTTCATGATTCAAACCTCCTAGTGGTATTAACGAATGTGTAGGAGCTTACTAAAAAGTTCCTGTTCTCCCACAACGTCCAAATGACATAAGCCTCTTACGATGTCTAAATTTTTACACAATATTAATTAGTCTTCTACTGTGATACCCATACTTCTTGCCGTACCGGCGATCATGCTCATAGCAGCCTCCAGGCTTCCTGCATTCAAGTCAGGCATCTTAAGTTCTGCAATTTTCTGAATCTCTTCTTTTGAGATCGTTGCAACTTTTGTCTTATTTGGTACACCAGAACCGGATTCAATCTTACAAGCTTTCTTAAGAAGAACTGCTGCTGGCGGAGTCTTTGTAATGAAGCTGAAACTTCTGTCCGCATAAACGGTAATAACAACCGGAATAATCATACCTTCCTGTCCTGCTGTCTTTGCGTTAAACTCCTTTGTAAATTGAACAATGTTTACACCGTGCTGTCCGAGTGCCGGACCAACTGGTGGTGCTGGTGTTGCTTTTCCAGCTGGGATTTGTAATTTAATATATCCTTCAACTTTCTTAGCCATTATAAAAACCTCCTGATTTTCACTTCTATAACTTTTCTAATTCTGAGAAATCAATTTC
>JALEKC010000073.1 GCA_022769325.1 Eubacterium sp.
GCATCTTGTAAAAATACAACATATCCTTTTTTCGTCTCATAGACGTCTGCTTTGCTCACAATTTCCCAGGGGGCATGCATATTGAGTACGGCAACACCACAATCGATCACTTCCATGCCGTACAATGCCATGATATAGGCGATGGTTCCGCCGCCACCGACGTCAACTTTTCCAAGTTCTGCCGTCTGATATGCCACCTTTTTTTCATCCATTATACGACGGATTCCTGCGATATATTCTGCGTTGGCATCATTGCTTCCGGATTTTCCTCGGGAACCGGTAAATTTATTGAAGACCATTCCTTTTCCAAAATAAGCTGCATTTTTCGATTCATAAGCAGACTTAAAAGTAGGATCAAAAGCAGCGCTCACATCCGAAGAAAGCATTTTTGAATTGGCAAGACAACGGCGCAGAGCAAGGTCACTATAATTTCCTAAGCAGGCTAAGATTTCTGCCACTGTATTTTCAAAGGTCTTCGACTGCATTCCGGTAGCACCTACGCTTCCTATTTCTTCTTTATCCACCAGGAGGCAGCAGGTGGTATATTCGGTATTTTCCACCTCCAGCATCGCCTTCAATGAAGTAAAAGCACAGACACGGTCATCCTGGCCATAGGCCATAATCATGCTGGCATCAATTCCGGCCTCTCTTGCCTGTCCTGCCGGTACAATTTCAAGTTCCGCAGACAAAAAGTCCTCCTCTTCCATATCATATTTTTCTTTCAAAAGGGCAAGAACACTTTCCTTTACCGCATCTTTCTCTTTGCCTTTTAATGGCATACTTCCAAACAAAAGATCCAGTTCTTCTCCTTCGATAACTTTGTTTGCCTTCTTTTCCATCCGTTCACCGGAAAGATGAATCAGCAAGTCGGTTACGCAAAATACAGGATCCTCTTTGTCTTCGCCGATGGTAACTTCTACCACGGTTCCATCCTTTTTGGCAATCACACCATGGATGGCAAGAGGCAAGGTCACCCATTGATATTTCTTGATACCGCCATAATAATGGGTATCCAAATAAGCAAAACCACCTTCTTCATACAGCGGATTTTGCTTGATATCCAGTCGCGGCGAATCGATGTGGGCTCCCAAAATAGCCATGCCCTCTTCCAAAGGTTTCTTCCCAATCTGAAACAGGGAAATCATTTTTTTCATTCCCACAGAATATACTTTATCTCCGGCTTTCAAAGACTCTTTGTTGGCAATTACCTCACTTAAGTCACGATATCCGGCCTCTTTTGCCATTTTTACAGCTACTTTGACACATTCTCTCTCAGTCTTTCCTTCATCCAAAAACTGACGGTATTCATCATTCAACGCGTCCACTTTGGCAAGCTCCTCTGCTCCGTATTCATTCCATGCAATTTTTCGTTCCATCTTTTTTTCCTCCATTTATTATTCATCTTATTATTCATCAAATTCCACTAAGACATAGTAGCCTTTTTCATTTTCAATTACATCTTTTACAACACCTTCCCTGCTTTTTAAACGGTCTGAAAAGGCGATATTTCCGGACATGGCAACCGCCGGAATAATGGTATAATAATATGCACTTGGTAAAACACCTTCGGTAACTTTCACTTGCTGGCCCGGCTTCACAAGACCTTCCCGTTCCATTTTAAATTCCATCTCTCGCATAAAATCGCTTCCTTCTTTGTATAATACTTAATCATAATAAATTTGCTTCAAAAATAACCCCCATGCCGGTGCCGTCTCCCCCGCATATCTGCGCTCTTTTTTCTCCAAAATGTCTCGCAGTTCTTCCGGCTCTCGAAGGCCTTTCCCCACCTCCACAAGGGTTCCCACAAGAATCCTTACCATGTTGTATAAAAACCCGGTACCTGTAATTTCAATGACAATTTCATCCTGCCTTTCATAAATTCCCAAAAGCCGAATGGTTCGAACCGATGATTTTTTCTTGGATGCTTTGGTACAGAAACTACGAAAATCATGAGTTCCCAGCACATATCCTGCCGCTTCCCGCATGGCGATGATATCCAGAGGGGTCTCCATCTTCCAGGCATATTTTCTAGCAAAAACATTGGTGGTCCCCACCGGAATCAAATGATATTCATAGGTTTTTCCCGTTGCATTTAAGCGGCTGTGAAACCGTTCTCCTGCCACACACATCTCATCGATGGCAATATCTTCCGGCAAATACGTGTTGATATATCTTTGAAGTTCCACCGGGTCAACAGTCTCATTTTCTTCGACATGAAAATTGGCAATTTGTGCCTTTGCATGTACACCGGCATCGGTGCGGCCGGCCCCATCAATTTCAATCCTTCTTCCAAATCGCTTGGATAAGATCGCCTCGATTTTACCCTGTATGGTCCACTCCGTATCGGATTGCCTCTGCCATCCTCGGTATCTCGTACCATCGTATTGTATTTTCATGCGATAATTCATAGCCGGTCTCCTCGCTTTCCTTCAAAGCGGCTCCGGATTTTCAATTCTGACATCAAAAAAGAATATCCGTCTACTCCATCCTCAAGGGACAAATCGAGACTCACTGCCATATTATTTAAAATGTGCTCATTTAATTCATCTTTCATACTTTCCAATATTTTCATTTTTTCCCGATAGGTATCTGCATCCAGAAAACGAATCAAATCCGATACTTCTTCCTCGGATTTTGCTTCTTCCGATTTCTGGCTTTTCACTTTTTCTCGTTGATAATTGGATTTAAAATGTTCCACATCCCAAACATAGCACCCAAAGTCCCCACTCATTTTTTGAATACAGACTCCCGGTATTTCTTCTGGCAGAATCTTACATTTTGCAATAATCTGCACTGCTTCTCCGGTCTTTTTTGAATAAAAAATATCCGAAAACATCTCTATCACCAACCTCTTTTTATCTTTCTATAGTATACTCTTTCACAGCCAAAATAGCAATCAATTTTTCTCCATTGACAGAGCTTTGAAAAATCGGTTATACTAAAGGGAAAGGAGGTTTTTTCAATGAACGATGTATTAGTTACACTTTCGAAAATCGGAATTGTTCCCGTGGTTGCATTAAAGCATGTGGAGGATGCCAAACCCCTTGGCAAAGCTCTTTGTACCGGAGGTCTCCCTTGTGCAGAAGTGACCTTTCGAACCGATTGTGCCGAAGAGGCAATCAAAATTATGACTACAGAATATCCGGATATGACCATCGGAGCCGGAACCGTAATTACCACGGACCAGGTGGACCGTGCGGTAAATGCCGGTGCCAAATTTATCGTTAGTCCCGGAATGGATGAAACATTAGTAACATATTGTAAGGATAAAAAGATACCTATTATACCGGGCTGCGCCACCCCAAGTGATGTACAAAAGGCGGCTGTGCTTGGCCTGGATGTAGTAAAAATTTTTCCTGCGGAATCCATCGGTGGCCTGAAATTAATCAAAGCCATGGCAGCCCCTTATACCGACATGAAATTTATGCCAACGGGAGGAATCAATTCTGCCAATCTCAATGATTATCTGGCATTTGATCGTATCATTGCCTGCGGTGGAAGCTGGATGGTAGACACTTCCTTAATTGCAGCAGACAAATTTGCCAACATTACTGCTCTTACCAGAGAAGCAGTGAATCATATGCTTGGCTTCAAAATCAAACATATCGGTATCAATTGCGCCGATGATGTGGAAGCTGCCGATACTGCTGACGCCTTTACCACCATGTTTGGATTCCCTCAAAAAAATATTGATGTGTCCTATTTTTGCGGAAAGAAAATTGAAGTGATGAAATCACCGGGAGCCGGAACCCACGGTCATATTGCCATAGGTTGCAATTCCGTTGAGCGTGCCGTATATCATCTGGGTCTGCGTGGTGTTGAATTTGATATGTCCACTGCCAAATATGACAGCGATGGACTTATGACTTTTGTTTATATCAAAGGAGAATTTGGCGGATTCGCCCTTCACTTGACATTAAATGCATAATTGAATAAGAAGGATTACGACCAGAACAACTGAAATAAATAGTTTTGGCCGTAATCCTTTTTTGATAATCAGAATCGAAAATCTCTCTCACCTTTGTGTATGTTTTCGATATATTCCGTTGCTTTCTGCTTAACCACAGGATTCGTTATCACTTCAAGTTCATTTTGAATGACAATTTCCCCTTTTCTTTTGGTATCTTCACTTGCATAGTCCTCCAGATATTCTTTCAATGTCATCAAAGCATTTGGTTGACAACAATTTACAATCTGACCGGATTTCAATAATTTCATAAAACGGTCACCGGTTCTTCCTTCTCGGTAGCAAGCGGTACAAAAGCTTGGAATATATCCCAATTCCAGCAACCAGTTGACCACTTCATCCAAAGTTCTCCGATCGCTGACATCAAACTGGGAAGAGTTTTCTTCTTCTTTTTCTTCCTCCACATAACCACCCACGCTTGTGCGAGAGCCCCCACTAATCTGAGAAATACCAAGTCCCAGAACTTTTTCTCTCGTTTTTTGTGATTCTCTGGTGGAAACAATCATCCCCGTGTAAGGAACAGCAATGCGAATTACTGCCACAATTTTTTCAAAAATTTCATCGGAGATGGCATTGGAAAACTCACCCGGGTCAATATCATCTGCCGGACAGATACGTGGCACACTGATGGTATGAGGACCAACACCAAATTTCGCCTCCAAATGTTCCGCATGCATGATGATACCCACCAGTTCATAACGATACATTTCCAGACCAAAAAGCACACCCAATCCCACATCGTCAATGCCGCCTTCCATGGCTCGATCCATGGCTTCCGTATGATAATCATAATTATGCTTTGGTCCCGTTGGATGTAATTTTTCATAACTCTTTTTATTATAGGTTTCCTGGAATAAAATATAGGTTCCAATGCCTGCATCATGCAATTTCTGATAGTTTTCTACAGTTGTGGCAGCAATATTGACATTGACACGGCGGATTGCCCCATTTTTATGTTTGATACTATAAATCGTTTTGATACTGTCCAAAATATATTCAATGGGATTGTTGACCGGATCTTCCCCGGATTCAATTGCCAGGCGCTTATGTCCCATATCCTGCAAGGCAATTACTTCTGCCCGGATTTCTTCCTGGGTCAATTTTTTTCTGCGAATGTGCTCATTGCAATGATGATAAGGACAATACGTACATCCATTTACACAATAATTCGAAAGATATAATGGGGCAAACATAACAATTCGATTACCATAAAAACGCTGTTTAATTTTTTTAGCCAGTTCTCTTATTTTTTCATTTTCTTCTTCTAATTCACACTCTAATAAAACGGCAGCCTCGCGGTGGCTAATGCCTTTCATCGCAGATGCTTTTTCTAAAATCGCATCAATTATTTCTTTGTTATTTTTATTTTTTTTTGCATATTCCAGAGAATCTAATATCTCCTGGTCATCGATAAACTCGGTTGCTTTTCCTGATTTTGGATCGTACATAATTTTCCTCCATATAATTCATTACATAAATCGCCACTTTTTCCCAACAGAAAAGCAATCCACCAACCAGAATTGATGAATTGCTTTCCCTTTTCATTCTTTCAAATTCTAATAATCAATAGAACCTGTTTCCGGTTTTTTGTCTTTTGCATTGATGACATAATATACTTTTGACTCTTCCGGTTTTACATACAGCTCGAGGCTCTTCATGGACACTTCTCTTTTTCCTTTTTCTTTCCACATTTCTTTGATACGATTTACCATATCTGTATAAGAAACTTCTTTTTCGCCGAACTGAACAGTCATCTCAACTGTGCGCTCGGACGCCGGCTTTGGTCCACGTTTTGCACCCTTCTTTGCTGTAATTTTCTTTGTTGCTGTTTTCTTTGCTGTCTTGGTTGTTTTTGTTGCAGGTGCTGTTGTTTTTGCTTCCGGTGTTTCAGCTTTTACAGCTTCCACTTTTATTTCTTTTTTCTCAACCGGTTTTACATCCGTCTTAACAACATCCTTCTTTTCTGCAACTGTTTTTTTTGCAGTCGTTTTTTTAGAGTAGTTTGTCTTCGCTGCCATAACAGAATCCTCCATTCAAATTTGTGTATATGTTTTAGATTTTCTGTGATGCTGATTTTTATATTTTTTCCATAATTCACATCACCAAATCCCCTTACTTAATTATTATAATACAACATCTCTTTTCATATTACAACAACTATTTTTCACAAAATATATATATTTTTTTTATCTCTTTGCATAATTTTGTATAAAACCCCTTTACTTTTTCTTACTTTTCTCGTAAAATATGTATATATCTTTCCATAAAAGCCACAATAAACATGCGTACAGAAAGGACGATGTGATTATGAAAAAGTTTTTAAAATTTCTTCTCGGTGTAGTTGCAACAGTTGCTACCATCGGAGCTGCGTTGTATTTTCTGAAAAATATCCTAATGAAGGATTATGTGGATGATTATGATGACGATGATTTTGATAATGACCTCTATGAGGAAGAGGACGAAGAGGATGATGTCTTTTCCGAGACGTCAGATGACGAAAGGGATTATGTCACCATAAACATGCCGGAAAAAGAAGATGTCGAAGAAAATTCAGAGGATACGCAAAAAAACGCAGAAGAAGAATTTGATTTTACTTCGGAAGACTAAAACATGCATGGATAAAAAATGCCTGCTTCGGTGATTTTTTCACTGACACAGGCATTTTTTTATATTTATGTTGTTTTATCCCATATTTTTATCGGGACAGACGCATGGTCAAACTGTAAAGATGCTCATCGATATCTTTGGTCATAGCCAACGCTTCGTCGATATCAAAATCACAAAATTCTCCGGCACGATATGCCACCACACGATTGGTCTCTCCTTTCAGCAAGAGATCTACTGCCATAGCCCCCATAGATGATGCATAGACACGATCACGACAGGTTGGATTTCCTCCCCGCTGAATATGTCCGATAACCGTAGCACGAGTCTCGATTCCGGTAGCTTCTTCGATATCTTTTGCCATCTGATAAGAATTTCCTACTCCTTCTGCATTCACAATGATATGATGTTTCTTTCCAATACGACGTTTTGCACGAATTTTCTCGATAATTTTCTGCTCATCGTTGTCATAACGTTCCGGAATGGTAATATATTCTGAACCGTTGCTGATACCACACCACAATGCAATATGTCCTGCAGTACGTCCCATAACCTCAATGATACTACATCTCTCATGAGAAGCCGATGTATCACGCACTTTATCAATGGCTTCCATAGCTGTATTGCAAGCGGTATCAAAACCAATGGTATATTCAGTGCAGGAAATGTCCAAGTCAATGGTTCCCGGCACACCGATGGTATTAATTCCATTGGCAGAAAGCTTCTGCGCTCCACGGAAAGAACCGTCACCACCGATCACAACAATTCCATCAATGCCATGCTTGCGACAGATATCTGCTGCTTTTTTCTGACCTTCCGGTGTTGTCATCTCCGGACAACGGGAGGTATAAAGGATAGTTCCTCCTTTTTGTACAATATCCGATACACTCATGGTATCCATATCTACAATATCTTCTTCCAATAATCCTGCATAACCGCGACGAATTCCTTTTACTTTAACTCCGCTTGATAATCCTGATCTTACCACAGCACGAATTGCTGCATTCATACCCGGTGCATCTCCACCACTCGTCAACACTCCGATTGTTTTCACTGCTTTTTCTGACATTTTGTAATTACCTCCAATCCATTTCCATTTTACGATATTTAAAGCACTTTTTCAATACTCATTTGTACTACTTTCACATTTTCTTTTGTAAATTTTTTATAAAGTTGTTCCAGCAATTCCGGACATACTCTTGTCATACGGCTGTTGGGAAGCTGCTTTTTGGCCCGTTCCGTGGACAGATAAACGATGACCACATCCTGCCCGTCAAAACCGGCAAGCAAGTCAAATAACTGTTGTTCCTGCTGCAGATAACTTTCCTTATCCGTAAACTGAATCCACAGTTGCTTTGGCACTTCATCAAAGGGCACAAGTTTTTGACAAATCATTTTGGCCGGTTTATCTTCTTCCACCGTAACCCGTCCTTTCACAAATACTTTGCGATCCGTTTCCAAGAAAGAACGATATTTCTCATAATCCTTGGGAAAGAGAATGACTTCCACCGTGCCATACAAATCTTCAATGGTAATAAATGCCATCATATTGTTGGTTTTTGTGGTCTTTACTACAATTGCCTCAATCATTCCACCCACAACAGCAATTTCATTGTCTTTTACCTTGGGAAAATTATCACCATCCGCCGGGGTAAAATCTGTAGTATGCCGGGTAATATTTTTCTTCATCACATCCACATAATCTTCCAGCGGATGTCCACTGATATAAAGGCCAAGAACCTCTTTTTCAAACGTGAGAATCATTTCCTTGTCATATTCACCCACATCCGGAAATTTTGTCTCAAGTTCCTCTTTTTCTTCTTCATTTGCAAAATCAAATAATGACAGCTGCCCCGTCATCGTGGCCTTCTTTTCATGACTAATTCCATCCAGAATAGAAGCATAGGCACTCATTTTTTGCTTTCTGGTTCCCTCAAGGCAGTCCAGTGCCCCCGCCTTAATAAAACTCTCCAGCGTCCGCTTATTCATGGATTTTCCTGACAGACGGCTGCATAAATCTTTCAAAGAATGGTAAGGCCCGGCAGCACACCTCTCTGCCACAATTTCCTCGATAACAGGTCGTCCCACACTTTTAATCGCGGCAAGTCCATAGCGGATTCCCTTCTCCGTAGGGGTAAATTTTGCCTCTCCCTCGTTGATATCCGGGGGAAGAATCGGAATCCCCATCTGCCGGCAGGTCATGGTATATTCCGTAATTTTTCCGGTGTTATCCATAACGGAAGTAAGCAGGGCTGCCATAAATTCTTTGGGATAATAATATTTCAGATATGCCGTTTGATAAGAAACCACCGCATAAGCTGCCGCATGGGATTTGTTAAAGGCGTATTTGGCAAAATCTGTCATGTCGGCATAAATTTTTCTGGCGGTCTCTTCCGGGATTCCCCGTTTGATACAGCCGTCGATTCTCTGGCTTTCATCCCCATAAATGAAAATATTGCGATTGCGTTCCATTTCTTTTGCTTTTTTCTTCGACATGGCACGACGTACTTCATCACTTTGACCATAACTATATCCTGCCAAATCCCGCACAATCTGCATAACTTGTTCCTGATAAACAATACAGCCATAGGTATTTTTCAAAATCGGCTCCAGTTCCGGACAGTCGTAGACAATATTTTGCCGGTCATTTTTTCCCGCAATATATTTGGGAATAAAATCCATCGGACCCGGGCGATAAAGAGAAATACCGGCAATAATATCTTCCAGACATTCCGGTTTTAACTCTTTCATGAAATTCTTCATGCCTTCACTCTCCAGCTGAAATACGCCTTCGGTTTTTCCGGCTGAAATCATCTCATAAACTTTCGGATCCTCATAATTGATATCCTGCAGTGACAATTTACCCTGGGTGGCATTCTTTATAACCGTTAAGTTGCGAAGCCCCAGAAAATCCATCTTGAGAAGTCCCAATTCTTCTAGAGTTACCATGGTATACTGTGTGGTAATAGTACCATCTGCTGCCCGGGAAAGTGGCACAAATTCATCCACAGCCTTGGGACTGATGACCACACCGGCGGCGTGAATGGAAGTATGTCTTGGCAGACCTTCCAGACGCAAAGACATATCAATGAGTTTTTTCACATTCTCATCCATTTCATACATCTTTTTTAATTCCGGATTCATGTCAAGGGCCTTGGGTATGGTGATGCCAAGCTCCATGGGAACTGCCTTGGCAACCGAATCCACAAAAGCATAGGGAAGGTCAAGGACACGTCCTACGTCCCGAATCACCATACGGGCTGCCATGGTTCCAAAGGTAACAATCTGAACCACTTTTTCTTTGCCGTATTTTTCCGTGACATAATCAATCACTTCCTGCCTTCGTTCCACACAAAAATCAATATCGATATCAGGCATGGTAACACGCCCTTTATTTAAAAATCGTTCAAAAATCAAATTGTACTTAATGGGATCGATAATATCCGTAATCTGCAATACATAAGCTACGATACTTCCCGCTGCGGAGCCACGCCCCGGTCCTACCGGAATTCCGTGATCTTTTGCATATTTTATAAAATCCCATACAATCAGAAAGTAATCTACAAATCCCATACTGGAAATAGTATCCAGTTCATAATCCAAACGCTCCTGAAGCATCTTTTTGTCATACTGCGTGTCGCAATACTTGCGTTCCAGCCCCTCCTGGCACAATTTACGAAGGTAACTTTCCGAAGTATAGCCTTCCGGCACATCAAAATGGGGCAGCTTATATTGCCCAAATTCAATGGTGACATTGCAACGCTCTGCAATTTTATGAGTATTTTCCAAAGCTTCCGGAGCATAGGGAAACAATTCTGCCATTTCCTCCGGCGATTTCAGATAGTACTGTCCCCCCTCATATCGCATGCGATTTTCATCCGTCACTTTTTTTCCGGTCTGAATGCAAAGCAAAATATCATGGGCCTCCTGGTCCGTATCATAAATATAATGCAAATCATTGGTCGCAACCAATTCAATGCCGGTTTCATCATGCAACCGCATCAATCCCTGGTTTACCACCTGCTGTGGCTGCAGTCCATGATCCTGTAATTCCAGAAAAAAGTTTCCTTTTCCAAATACTTTTTGAAGACGTAATGCCTCTTCTTTTGCCTCTTCATATAATCCCTTTGCCAGGCGGGATGCAACGGCTCCTGCCAGACAGGCACTAAGAGCGATGATTCCCTCATGAAACATTTCCAGCACTTCATAATCCACTCGCGGCTTATAATAAAATCCTTCCGTAAATCCGCGGGAAACAATTTTCATTAAATT
>JALEKC010000081.1 GCA_022769325.1 Eubacterium sp.
GAAAAATGAAATAAAAAAAGGGGGATTCCTATGGTGAAACAAAGGGATAGTTTGGCGTCCTCAGTGGTTCTGAACGGACGCTACGAAGTGAAGACAAGTTTAAACACTACGACTGTAGAAAGATGTTATAAGGTCTACGACAGGCAGGATAAGAAAGAAAAATGGATGAAAGAATTTTATCCTATAAGTATTTGCAATCGAGGACAGGATGGCCAGGTAGTAGTGGTTAAAGGGGAGGAAAACCGCAGAGTATATCATAGTTCAAAAGAATGTTTTGAACATTCTTATCGACAACTGGCCCTGCATCCCATCTGTGGATTACCTGCGGTGGAACAGATATTTTCGGAAAATAATACCACCTATATTGTTTTGAAAAAGAGAGAGGGGGAGTTGCTTTCGAAAATATTACGGAAAAGTGGTGGACGAATGTCCTATGATAAATCATTGCCAATGGTAATTTCTATCCTTGGAATATTGGAAAAAACTCATAAACAAAAACTCTTTTCTCTGGAACTCTCAAAAGATATGATTTTTATTCCCAAAGAATCCAAAAAGAAAGAAAAAATAATACTTTTAAGTTTTGCCGGAGCAAGACGAAGCCTATACTTGGAAAAACAGGATGATGTATTTCTGAAAGAAGGTTTGGACGCACCGGAATGGGGGCAGCGAAATGTGAGAGAGGAAACCTTGGATATCTATAATCTGGGGGCTCTCTGGTATGAAATGCTTACGGGTATCAAGGCGGAGATGACTCCCCTTCGGAAGCCTTCGGAACTTGGCATTGACTTGCCGGAAAATGTGGAAGAAATGATGCTTCGTTGTTTGCAAAAGTCCCCCCGGGAACGGTGGCAATCGGTGGAGGAAATGTTGGCATATTTGCCCATGGAAAAGAAAAAGCATAATAGTTTTCAGCAGAAATTAATGCCGCTGGCATTTATACTTATAATGGGGGTGATAAGTATCTTAGTGGCTGGTGAAATACGTAAAGAAGTAAATTTTAGTGTACCAAAGGGTGAGGAGGCGAAGGAAGGAGAACCTTTTGGGGTACCAATCGTGAATGAGACTACAATAGTAGAGCAATCAATAACAGCAGCTTCTGTCTCTTTCGATGAGCAGGAAGTGGTGACAGAAAGTGGAATCACAGTGAGAGGGGCGGAAGAAACTCCAGAGGAAACCCCAAAAGAAATGCTTTGGGATAATTCGGACGGAGAGCTGGAAGAGAAGTCGGAAGATAAGACAGGGGAAAAATCAGAACAAAATCCAGAGAAAAATCAGGGAAAGAGGCGGTCTAAGTCCCAAAGAAATGAGAACCTTTCAGAAAAGCCTTCATCTGCGCAAAGGAGAAAAAGCAAAAAAAAATCTGTCAAGAAGAAAACTTCTCCTCAATCGGATTTATTTGATATGTGGTAAAAGGAGAAACGATATAACGTGAATGTTATAATTAAAAAGTTATTGAGAAAGTAAAAAAAACACCTTTTCATTATGGACAATATATGGTATGCTAAAAATGGAGAAAGGAGGTTGCAAAAAATGCAACGAAAAAAACTTATGGGGTTTGTAGCTTTGATGCTGTGTATGGCGTTACTGATGCCGACAGTGACCGTAAATGCAGCGACAACAATCTACAACGAACAAACTGGTACAGAAGATGGTTATGATTATGCCTTGTGGAAAGATTATGGGGACACAAGCATGACCTTAACCGGTGGTGGAACATTCGAATGCTGGTGGGACAATGGCATTGGAAATGCTCTGTTCCGCAAAGGAAAAACTCTTGGGTGCACGCAGTCATATGCTTCCTATGGCAACATCAAACTTGACTATGGTGTAAATTATCAGCCAAACGGAAACTCTTACCTTTGTGTCTATGGCTGGTCGAGAAACCCACTGGTAGAGTACTACATCGTCGACAGTTGGGGAACCTGGAGACCACCTGGCTCTTCAGCAAAAGGTCAGATTACGGTAGATGGTGGAACCTATGATGTATACGAGACAACTCGTGTAAATCAGCCTTCTATCGATGGAAACACGACCTTCAAGCAGTACTGGAGTGTACGCACAAGCAAACGTACAAGTGGAACAATTACCGTAAGTGATCACTTTAAAGCTTGGGCAAACCTTGGTATGAAACTTGGAAACTTGTATGAAGTGACACTTTGTATTGAAGGATACCAGAGTGGAGGATGGGCGAATGTTTATAAGAACAACCTCACATTTGGTGGAAGCAGTAGCTCCTCGGGAAGCAGTTCTTCCGGTAGCAGTTCGTCAGGAAGCAGTTCTTCCGGCAGCAGCTCAAGCAGTGGTTCCTATGTGACCCAGTGTGAGAATATGACTCTTGGCGGCTCTTATGCAGGCAAGATAAGTTCACCATTTTCAGGAGTTGCGTTGTATGCCAACAACGATTCGGCTTCGTATACGCAGTACTTCGGTTATGGCACACATAACTTCACACTTCGTGGATGTTCCAACAATGATAAAATGGCACAGGTAGATTTGTACATCGGCGGCACGAAAAAAGGTACATTCTACTATGGTGGCAGTTATCCTGCCTCTTACACGATTAAAAACGTTTCCCACGGTATGGGAAATCAGGAAGTTAAGTTAGTATGTACAAGTGACAATGGTACTTGGGATGCAAATATTGACTACCTGGAAATTACGAACCCATGATAATTCAGTCTGACTTATGGGGAGTCATTCTGAATAAGTAAAATACATATACTATTTGCGCCTCGCCTACGGCAAATAATCTAATCGGTCGTAGGGGGGCGCATTTTTGTTGGAACCGGTTTGACGAAGGGGAGTTGCTCCCCAATATGCCATGGCCGTTTTCCAATGTTATTTAGTTAGGTATCACTTCAGTGGTTTTCTGTCATAGAGAGCCACTGTTTTCATTATAAAAAACACTTATCTAAATGACATTGGGTATTCATGTAATGTGGATAACTTAAGACATTTTCATATAAAATGTCGAAGGAAAGCATTTCAAGGAAATGGCAGGCTGTAAAATGAATTTACCTTTCAAAGCTGGCCAGGAACAAAAAATGGTTGAGATTTTCCATAAATTGAGATATAATTAACATAAATCAACTCGGGCGACGCCGAAAGCACCACAGGACATTCTGTTCCAATGACGAACAGACAGCCTGCGGACAGATAAAGTTGAAAGGAGAGGAACATATGTTAAAAAATCAGAAACTGAGTACCAGTATTACCTTGCTGATTACAGTCATCGTCGGAGCATGTATGATGATGCTGTTTTTCGTGTCGAATTCCAACATGACCTCCGCTACGAAGGATGCAGCGAAGGACAGTATGGAAACATCCCTAAATGCGAAGATTCAGATTATTAATCAATATACGGACAGCGCCGAAAAGGTGTTGATTGCCTTTAGTCAGAGCGGTGAGCTCAACGCCTTTGTCAGAAATCCTTCTGACGCCGCTTTAAAGAAAGCTGCCCAGGAGTACAATGAGCGGTACTATGCGGCTATCGGCAACTGGGAGGGAATATATCTGGATACCTGGGATTCTACGGTCATGACCCATTCCAATCCCAAAGTACCGGGAATGGTGATGCGTAAGGGTGATTCCCTGAAATCATTGCAGGATAGTATTCTGGCTGCCGACGGTGTTGAGAATTTAGGTATTTTGGAATCTCCGGCATCCGGTCAGATCGTAATGTCCATGTATTATCCGATTTATGACGGGAAGAAACCGGTGGGCTTTGTGGGCGGTGCCAAGCTTGTGGATGAGCTGGGGGTTTTATTGGATGAATCCGTGATTGAGGGAATGGAACACGCTACCTATTCACTGATTAATCTGAAAAACAATACCTATATCTTTGACAGCAATGCAGAGCTGGTGAGAACG
>JALEKC010000099.1 GCA_022769325.1 Eubacterium sp.
TCTGTGAGTATCCAGCCAGTTCACTGATATCCCGGATGGAAATACCGTCTTTTAACATCCCGCTTATCAATACTCTGTCCTTGAACTTAATGTACTTCATTCTTCTCACCTCCTGCATTACTTTTCATTTTCTTTCCTGTCTTTGCTTTTTACAAAAACAGGAAAGATTTTTGATTAGACTTTAGTCTATCATTTGAATGATACAACCATAATCTCCTGCACGGTAAATGTTAAATTCTTTAGCATGTTTTGAAAACGTTCGTTTGGTATCATCATAAATATTTAACCAGTAATTAAAGGTAACCACTTTTTCGTAGTGCTTTCCAATTTCAACGTCATTTCCTTTTACTAAGTAAGCACTGTACTCACCATCTTCTACGAAATGAAGCATTTCTGGAACAACACCTTTATCACCTTTACATCCAACTAATACCAGTGCGGCAATATCACTTTCACCAATGAATATTTTTTCTGCTTCCTTATAAGACTTCATAATTACCATCCTCTCTGTTTTTTGGAATAAAAAAAGAAGTTATGAAAAGAATTTTATTCTCTTCATAACTTCAATTTTTTCTTATTTTTGAAGTTGAAAAAGAATGTATTTCTTATTCACAACTTCATTTTACAACTTTCCCATTTTTTTTGAGTTTTTTTTGTATTTTCTTTAAACTCCCGAAATTTCGACATTTCTTCTTGGATTTTTTTTCAAATTCACGTCACATTTCATCAATCCTCCAACCGAATTCCTTTCAACAATCCCGCCAATGATGTAGTCGCCTCTTCGTCTTTATACTCCAAATGAATTTCCTCATCTGATTCCACTTCCGGCGCAATATCTTCCGCTTCTTTCATACTCAATCGGATTTTTCCATCTTCCACCGACAGCACTTTTACTTTCACTTGCATGCCAAGTTTTACCACTTCCTTTGGCGATTTCAAAAAACGATTGCAAATCTGGGAAATGTGAACCAGCCCGGTAAGGCCTTCTCCAAATTCCACAAAACAGCCATAGGATTCAATTCGTGTAATGGTTCCTTCCGTTATAAAGCCTTTCTGCAAGGCATTGAGTTTGGCTTCCTGCTCTTTGGCAAGGCGCTCTTTTGCCACCTCTTTTGCGGACAGAACCAAACGATTCTCTTCTTCGTCGGCAGTGATAACCTGCACCTTTACTTTTTTTCCAACATAGGAATCTAAGTCTTCCACGTATTCCGCCGCCAGCTTAGAAGCCGGAATAAATCCTCGAATTCCTTCCAAATAAGCCACCACGCCGGATGGAACTACTTCTTTGATTTTTACTTCATAAATGGTATGATTTTCCATGGCATCTGTCAAAGTTTCCCAAGCAGCCACCTCTTTTGCCTGACGCAGGGAGGTAACGGTCTGTCCATCCTCATCCTCATAAAGAACAATCACGGTCAGAACATCACCCATACGAATTTCATCCATTGCCTGAAAATCCGGGTCATTACTCCATTCCTCTTTGGGAATTATCCCCCGGGAAACAGAATTCAAATCCAAGGACACTTCATCTTCATCTATAGAAACTACCGTTCCCTTGATGGCCTCACCGGGACGAAATTTTACAAAAGAGGCATTGATTTCCTCTTCAAAATCTGCCATTGTCATTTTCTCTTCATCCATTTTTCATTCCTCCATTTTTTCTCTACCATTGATTCATTGATTTTCAACGTTATTCTCTCATTTTTTCTAACTCATCTGCCAATTTGGCAAATTCACTTAATCCCAATTTTTCCCCACGAATTCGAACATCAAAACCTGCCTGCTCTATGGCTTTGGCTGCTTCCTCCTTGGTATAATCCAGTTCCGGACTGTTTGCAATGCCATTTTGCAGTGTTTTCCGGCGTTGATTGAAAGAGGCTCGAATCAAGCGGAACATCAATTTTTCATCCTGGACCTCCACCGGCACACGAGATAAACAATCCAGCCGAATTACCGCACTGCCCACATTGGGCCGGGGCATAAAACAATTTGGTGGCACAAAAGCAGCAATATAGGGCTTTGCATAATATTGTACCGCCAGGGATAAGGCTCCATAGTCCTTCGTTCCCGGCTCTGCCTTCATGCGATCTGCCACCTCTTTTTGCACCATGACGGTGACATTGGCAAGGGGAACATGGCTCTCAAAAAGTTCCATGATAATCGGTGTGGTAATATAATAAGGCAGATTTGCCACCACTTTAATGGGTTTACCCTCGTTATAAGTATCGGCGATCTGTTGAATATCCTGCTTCAAAATATCCCCATGGAGCACTTCTACATTGTCGTAAGGCGCCAGCGTTTCTTTCAAGATGGGAATCAATTTGGCATCGATTTCCACTGCCAGCACTTGTTTGGCATGTTCGCATAAATATTGGGTCAGCGTGCCGATGCCAGGGCCGATTTCCAACACAAAGTCTTCCTTTGTAATCTGGGCAGCATCCACTATTTTATCCAACACATGTGGATCTATTAAAAAATTTTGTCCAAATTTTTTCTTAAATTGAAATTCATATTTTTGCAATACTTGTATGGTTTCTTTGGGATTACTTAATTTTTCCATATTCACCTCCGGATTTCCGACTCAAGCCGGTATAATTTTCTGGCATTCCTCTCGGTAACATCCATTACCTCCTGCTCTGAAATCCCTTTTATACGGGCAATTTCTTTCACAACATAACGCAAATTGGAAGAATCGTTGCGTCGCCCCCGGTTTGGCTCCGGTGAAAGATACGGACAATCGGTCTCCAGCACGATGTTTGCAAGGGGAATTGCTTCCACCGTTTCCTTGAGCCGACGCCCATTTTTAAAGGTAATCACACCACCTACACCGATAAAAAAGCCCATGTCAACGTATTCTTTCGCCATTTCTTTGGCATAAGAGTAACAATGAATGACACCTCCGCACTCTGCTGCCCCTGTCTGGCATATCATATCCATGGTATCTTTTGCTGCCTCCCGGCTGTGATATACAATCGGTAAATTTACTTTTTTTGCCAGTTCAATCTGTCTCTCGAACCATTTTTTCTGAAGAGCTGGCGCCGGGTCTTCCCAATGATAATCCAGACCGATTTCACCGATGGCCACCACTTTCTTCTCCTTGGAAGCATTTTCCAGCCATTCCATATCTTTTTCAGCCAAATCTGCTGTGTCCGATGGGTGTACCCCGATTGCAGCATAGGCAAAGTCGAATCTCTGTGCCAGGCTTATAGCTTCTTTACTGCTGGCGATATCGGCACCGACGCATACAATATTACCTACTCCATGACTACTGAGGCTCCTAAGCAATTCTTCCCTGTCCCCATCAAAAGCTTTATCATCATAATGACTATGCGTATCAAATATCATATTTTCTTCCTATTCTGAGAAAAGACAACAGATGACGATTCCATCCTCTGTTGTCTTTATCATCCTATCTTTTATCTATTAACAGATTTCTGCTCCTGAAGGCATCGGTTTTTCCGGTGTCAAAAGAGCAAGATTTCCATCGGCGTCTTCCGCACACAGAAGCATCCCTTCTGACAAAACGCCGGCAAGTTTGGCAGGTTTGAGGTTCACAAGAACCATTACTTTCTTGCCCACCATCTCTTCTGCACTATAATGTGCCTTGATTCCGGATACAATCTGCTTTACTTCGCTTCCGATGCGAACCTGGGAGCAAAGAAGTTTTTTGGATTTTTTCACTTCTTCACAGGCAATAATCTCGCCTACCTGGAATTGCATTTTCATAAAATCATCAAAGGTAATCTCCGGCTTTGCTTCGATATCAATGCCTTCTTCCATTGCTTCTTCTTTGGCTGCCTCCGCAGCTTTCGCTTCTTCTCGCTCATGAATTTTTTTCATAAATTCTTCCACATCAATACGGGCAAATAATATCTCCGGTTTTTCCACCACTTTGGTGCCTGATGGATAATCTCCGGCTTTCAGTGTTTCCAAATCCCCTTTTGATGCACAAATCTGAGCCAGAATTTTCTCGCTGGTCTCCGGCATAAAGGAATCGAGAAGTGTGGCTCCCACACGAATTCCATCCATCAAATTGTATAACACCGTTGCCAGTCGAGGTTTTTTCTCCTCCTCTTTGGCAAGTGCCCAAGGCATGGTCTCATCAATATATTTATTGCAGCGTTTGAAGAGGGAAAAGATTTCCGTAATGGCATCTGCCACACGCAACTTGTCCATCTTTTCCGTCACTTTTCCCGGTGTGGCATTGATGACTGCTTTCAAATCGGCATCCACATCTTCAACAACACCTGCATCGCTAACAGTACCATCAAAATACTTATTGGACATGGAAATGGTACGATTTACCAAGTTCCCAAGAGTATTGGCAAGATCAGAATTCATACGTTCTACCATCAATTCCCAGGTGACAACACCATCATTTTCAAATGGCATCTCATGAAGAACAAAATACCGCACGGCATCCACACCAAATTCTTCTACCAGTTCATCGGCATATAGCACATTCCCCTTACTCTTACTCATCTTTCCATCGCCCTGAAGCAGCCATGGATGTCCAAAAATCTGCTTTGGCAAAGGTAAATCCAGAGCCATAAGAATAATCGGCCAATAAATGGTATGGAATCGCAAAATATCTTTTCCAATCAAATGCAAATCTGCCGGCCAGAATTTATCGAATTTCTCATCGCTGTCGCCATCCAGGTCATAACCCAAGCCGGTAATATAGTTACTGAGGGCATCTACCCACACATAAACCACATGATTCGGGTCGAAATCCACCGGGATGCCCCATTTAAAACTGGAGCGGGAAACACACAGATCCTGAAGTCCCGGCAAAAGGAAATTGTTCATCATCTCATTTTTACGAGACTCCGGCTGGATGAATTCCGGATGTGTATTGATATGCTCAATCAAGCGATCCTGATATTTGCTCAATTTCAAAAAGTACGCTTCTTCTTTTGCCGGCTGGCACTCGCGGCCACAATCCGGACATTTCCCATCCACCAACTGGGAAGGGGTAAAGAAGGATTCACAAGGAGTACAATACATTCCTTCATAATGTCCTTTGTAAATATCTCCCTGCTCATAGAGCTTTTTAAAAATCTTTTGTACCTGTTTTTCATGATCTTCATCCGTAGTACGAATAAATTTATCATAGGAAGTGTTCATCAAATCCCAGATACGTTTAATCTCCGAGGACACATTGTCCACATACTGCTTTGGTGTAATTTCTGCCTCCGCAGCCTTCAATTCTATTTTCTGGCCATGTTCATCCGTTCCAGTCTGGAAACGCACATCATAGCCCTGGTTTCTTTTATATCGCACGATTGCATCAGCAAGTACCACTTCATAAGTATTTCCAATATGAGGTTTACCCGATGTATAAGCAATGGCGGTTGTGAGATAATATGGTTTTTTTGCCATTTCAATGAGTCCTCCTTATTTTTCCATCAATTTTTCTTATCATCTTTCTATTTTAGTGGGTAATCATGAAATTGTCAACGGTTTCCTCTTTCCACTCTGCAACATCTCGATTTCTTCTTTGTATGGTGGAAGGGGATGTTTCGGATCATCCTCCGGTTTCAGCCACGGTGTCTCCAGTATTTTCGGTATTTTTTCAAACCGCTTATCCGAGACAACCCGATACAAGGCATCAAAACCAATGGTGCCAAAACCGATATTTTCATGACGGTCCTTATGGGCACCCATGGGATTTTTACTATCGTTGATATGAAAAACTGCAATCTGCTCTAAGCCTAAAATATCATCAAATTGTTGTAACACTTCCTCATATTGGTTGACAATATCATAACCGGCATCATTTACATGGCATGTATCAAAGCAGACACGGAGGTTCTCCGGATAGCGTACCCCTTCGTAAATGGCTTTTATTTCTTCAAAACTCCGGCCTATTTCACTGCCCTTTCCTGCCATAGTCTCCAAAGCAATCTTGACTTTCATCTCTGGTTTCATAACCATATCCAGTCCTTTGATAATTTGTGCAATTCCGGCTTCTACGCCAGCTCCCACATGAGCCCCGGGATGTAAAACCAAGGTCTCCGAACCCATAGCCTCCGTTCTCTCCAATTCCACTTTCAAAAAATCCGTAGCGATTTGAAAGGTTTCCGGCTTTATTGTATTTGCTAAATTGATAATATAGGGAGCATGCACCACAAAATTCCAGATTCCATTTTCTTCCATCATTTGTCTGGCTGCCCCAATATTCAATTCTTCGATTTTTTTCCTTTTGGTATTTTGTGGCGCTCCGGTATACAACATAAAAGTATTGGCACCATAAGAAATGGCATCCTTTACCGAGCCAAGCATCATATCTTTTCCACTCATTCCCACATGGGATCCTAGTAAATACATCATCTTCCTCCTGCTATCTTATGGTCTATCCTTGATTGAAAAAGGCTGTTACAAATTGTTCCAATGCTACCTGGTCTGCCACTGCCATCAATTCTCTGGCAGAATGCATGGCAAGAAGTGGCACTCCCATATCCACCATTTTCATCGGGAGATATTTGCTGGCAAGAGAGCCAAGGGTGCCTCCCTGAGAAACATCGGAACGGCTGGCAAATTTTTGATAAGGAATGCCTTCATTTTCAAAAATCATCATTGCCGTGGCTACGGCTTCACTGTCTGTCACATAATTCTGGGCGCTGGAGCGCTTAATCACAACACCTTTCCCCAGAGGGTTCGCATTGGTTGGGTCCGATTTTTCCGGCTTATTGGGATGGAAGCCATGGGCCACATCCAGAGACAATGCAAAACCATTTACAATGGCTGTCTCCGACGTTTCCTCCTCCACTCCCAAAGAGCGATATATCTTTTTCAAAATGCGATACAGCAATTCACTGTCTGCTCCTTGTTTGGTTCGGCTTCCAATCTCTTCATTATCAAATAATGCAATCAGATTCATGCCCTTTGGTCTCTGTTGTTTTAACAGACCCTGGAGGCACGCTTCCACCGAGGTGATATTGTCAAGCCGGGGAGCTGAAATCATATCTTCCTGAATTCCCAACACATCACCGGCATCACAATTGTAAAGATACAATTCATAATCCAAAATCTCACTGACTGACACCCGCAATTCTTTGGCAATCAAGGAGAGAAAGAAATCCTTTTCCACTTCCGTTCCATCCACAAAAGCGAGGGGTTCTAAATCCGTCTGTCGGTTCAGTTCTATCCCTTTATTAACCTCCCGATTCAAATGAATCGCCAGATTCGGGATGGTAAACAAAGGACGTTTCATATCTAAAATTCGCACTTCCGGCTCAAAAACATGGTCGGATTTGATAACTACTTTTCCCGCCACAGACAAGGCACGGTCAAGCCAGGTATTTAATATGGCTCCTCCGTATACTTCCACATTTAATTTTCCATACCCCTTTGTATCTATCTCCGGATTGCTTTTGATATAAAGGCAGGGATGGTCCGTATGGGCTGCAGCCATGCGAAGCATCTGCTCCGGTTCGGCGGCTTGTTCCGGTACAAAATCACGGCCGATCGTAAATGCAAACAAACTGGAATCTGCCTGAGTGATAAGATAGGTCTTCCCGGTTTCCAGATTCCACATAGGCTCCCGCAGGGACAAGGTGCAAGTTCCTTCTTCTTCCAATGTTCTTTTAACCGCTTTTACCGTTGTAAAACTGCATGTTGATACACCGATTCGATTCAATAACCGATCTGCTGTCTCCTGACTCTGATTATTCATTCTTTTTTCCTTTCTCCCTATTTTTTTGTATAAAATTTTTTATTTGGTTTATACTATCAATACCACCAAAGATAAAGTTAAAATACTTATCCTCCCCCCTTTTCAAAAAGGAGCATCTTTCCTACCGATTGCGCAGGAGAGATGCTCCTTTCGTTATTAAATATTTATAATTCCCAATGACTGAAGCAGCAGGAATAATAGCAGAACCGGTGCCACGAAACGAATCATGACGATATACAATCCTTTTCTGCTGAATTTGTATTCTCCATTCTGCGTTACTTCATTGATGATGACAT
>JALEKC010000111.1 GCA_022769325.1 Eubacterium sp.
CGGCTTTGTGCCTCTACCAGCTCCGCCAAGGAACTGACCAGTGTCTGCTGATCCGCGTATAGCTCATCATTTTTCCTCACCAAAGCTTGAATCAATCGTTGAATCTTCGCAGTAACACTAATACAAATCATGGATATGGCAATCAATTCAATGGACCGTGGCAACGCCCCGTACACAAGCACCCCTTTCAGCGTCACCAGGGGTTCATCCGGCACCACTTTCAAATAAAAAGCAATCAGGTGACTTGCTATCATCACCGGAATACTGAACACCGTCGTATATAATACACTAGAGCGGTCACAATACAAGCATGAAACCACTACCGGAAATGCCAGCATAATAATCACATGGTAGGACAAAACGGCATACAGCAATCCAGACATAAGGACCACCAAGGTCAGAACAAAATAACGTGCTATCTTTGAACGTATATGCAAAATATCATATAGGATTGTCGGTACAAATAAAATAACAATTGCCACCATAACCGTGGGATATATCTTATTGGATATCTTAAACACATGCAAACGATTTAACAGCATTACCAGCGCCATCAATATAGTCATAATTCGACATATGGCAGACATCCGACGATCTGCATCATTATCATATTCCTCTACCAGTTGATTTGAAAACTTCACCTACATACCTCCTTCATCTCACGTTAACTTCCCCTTTCATTTTACCAAAAATATCATCACCAATCAACTCTTTTCAAATTGTTCAGTTGTCGAATTTGTAAAAACATGGTACACTTATAACATGTTTACCATTTACACATGAAGGGAGCTATTTATGAATCAACAACAAATGATAGAAAACTTTGCGGCGGTCTTTAAAACCCAGCAGACCCCGGATATATTTTTTGCACCCGGGCGGGTCAATTTAATCGGCGAGCATACAGATTACAACGGAGGCCATGTATTTCCCTGCGCCCTCAGCCTCGGAACGTATGGTTTGGTTGCTCTCCGGGATGACAGACAGCTTCGTTTCTATTCGGAAAATTTTCCCGAAGCAGGCATCACTGTGTCCTCCCTGGACGAATTGGAACCACGAAAGGATTATCGTTGGATTAGTTATCCCATGGGCGTAATTTGGGCATTTATCAAGCATGGTTACACCATTGACCGCGGAATGGATCTTTATATTTACGGAAATATTCCCAATGGCTCCGGCCTTTCTTCCTCTGCCTCTTTGGAAGTAATGATGGGCACGCTGCTAAAAAATTGTTTTCATCTGGACTCTCTGACCATGGAAAAAATTGCACTTCTCGGACAATATGCAGAGAATCATTACTGTGGTATGAATTGTGGTATCATGGACCAGTTTGCCTCTGCCATGGGAAAGCGGGAACATGCCATTTTCCTTGACACAAACACCTTAGATTTTCGGTTAGTTCCGGTAAAACTTGGAAATTATAAACTGGTAATTACAAACAGCCTTGTGAAACACAGTCTGGTGTCATCCGCCTACAATCAGCGACGCCGGGAATGTGAAGACGGACTTCTGGCCCTTCAGAAAGTTTTGGACATCTCCTCCCTTGGAGAACTTACAAACGAACAGTTTGAGACAAATAAATTTCTGCTTCCCGACGAAATCATCCGAAAGCGAGTTCGCCATGCAGTTTCTGAAAATATAAGGACCATGGATGCCGTGGAAGCCCTCATGCAAAATAATCTGATTGCTTTTGGGGAACTTATGAACGAATCTCACTGTTCCTTGCGAGATGATTATGAAGTTTCCTGTCCGGAAATCGATACTCTCGTAGATGCTGCCTGGAACTGTCCCTTTGTACTTGGGAGCCGAATTACCGGCGGGGGATTTGGAGGATGTACCATCAGTCTCGTAGAATCGGATAAAATAGATGCCTTCTGCAAAGAGCTGAGCCAAAGCTACGAAAGCGCCTATCAAAAAAAACCTGAATTTTATGTTGCCGACATTGGTGACGGTGCCCATGCCTTATAAAAAAGTCCTTGACTACTCCCTTAGGACATGGTTTATCCTAGACTAAAGTTCTATACCGGAATATGAACGAAAATAGCAAAAATAGAAAGGAGATTATCATGAAAATACTTGTAACCGGAGGTGCCGGCTATATCGGTAGCCACACTTGTGTGGATTTACTCCAGCATGATTACGACGTTGTTATCGTAGATAATTTGTATAATTCAAATGAAAAAGCAGTAGAACGAATTACTGAAATCACAGGAAAAAAACCTTCTTTTTACAAGGTAGATTTATTGGATAAAGAAGCATTAAATAACGTATTTGACAGCGAAAAAATAGACGCAGTCATTCACTTTGCAGGGCTTAAAGCCGTAGGCGAATCCGTAGAAAAACCGATTGAATATTATCACAATAATATTACCGGAACACTTCATCTTGTTGACTGCATGAGAAACCACGATGTAAAAAATATCATCTTCAGTTCCTCTGCAACGGTTTACGGAGAACCGGCATTTATTCCTATTACAGAAGAATGTCCAAAGGGAACTCCTACCAATCCATACGGTTGGACCAAATGGATGTTAGAGCAGATTCTTACCGATTTGCATACTGCAGATGCTTCCTGGAATGTCATTTTGCTTCGCTATTTCAACCCAATTGGTGCCCATAAAAGCGGACTTATCGGCGAAGATCCAAAAGGTATTCCAAACAATCTTGTGCCTTATGTATCTCAAGTTGCTGTTGGCAAGCGACCATGTCTTGGGGTATTTGGAGACGATTACAAAACCCACGATGGCACCGGTGTCCGGGACTATATCCATGTCCTTGACCTCGCCGATGGTCATGTAAAGGCATTGAATAAAATCAAAGAAAATTGTGGTGTGAAAATTTACAATCTGGGAACCGGCAAAGGCTCCAGCGTATTGGATGTAGTTCATGCCTACGAAAAAGCTTGTGGACACAAAATCCCATACGAAATCAAACCACGTCGCGCCGGTGACTTAGACGAATTGTATTCCAATTGCGACAAAGCAAAAGAAGAACTAAATTGGGAAGCCAAGTATAATATGGCTGACATGTGCGCCGATTCCTGGAAATGGCAGAGCATGAATCCAAATGGATACAATGACTAAATAGAATTTCAAAAGCAGTCCAATGCCACTTTTTACAGTGGCTCCGGACTGCTTTTTTCTTCCAGTATCTTTTCAATCTCTTCTATTTTCTCCCGGTATATCCGAAACGCAGTGGGCAAACTATAGCTTTCCTGCAATGCCCGGGCCGTTACAAATTGTATTTTTTTCATATCTTCCCATTGTTCCGGGGCCCGGAATTCCACTTCAACCAAATAGCCTTTCATATGCCATTCAATATGGGAAAAAATGTGTTTGGCAGCTCCTAGGGATTGTATTTTTTTTACTGAAATATTTTTCTCCTGTAATCCTAT
>JALEKC010000105.1 GCA_022769325.1 Eubacterium sp.
CGGGTGATGGGAATCGAACCCACGTATCTAGCTTGGAAGGCTAGTGTTCTACCATTGAACTACACCCGCATGTGTCTGCTATAGTTTAAACTATAGCATCAATATGAAATTTATCTTTAAATGAAACAGGATGCTTCATGATCGGGGTGACAGGATTCGAACCTGCGGCCTCCTGATCCCAAATCAGGCGCTCTAGCCAAGCTGAGCCACACCCCGGTTTGTTTTCTGCGTTGCCTTGTTTGTCACAACGCAAGACCTATTATATTATACGAAAAAACATTTGTCAATACTTTTTTTGAAAAAAATTAAAAAAAATTTTGTGTTTATTTTATTGACTTGAAAGTGGTTTTATAAGACAATAAATAATAGTAGATTCGCAAAAAGGAGAGGACCAAAATGGAAATTGGAATCAAAGGATTACAGAAAGTCGTTGTAAGTGAAAAGAATTCGGCAAAGACTATGGGGAGTGGTACGTTGGATGTATTTGCCACGCCTGCCATGATTGCACTTATGGAGGAAACAGCGTGGAAAAGCGTTGCTCCGGAGTTGGAGGAAGGATGCGGTACGGTGGGGATTCACCTGGACGTGTCCCACGATGCTCCGACACCTTTGGGAATGACGGTAATCTGTCAGAGTGAGTTGGTGGCGGTAGAGGGGAGAAAGCTCACCTTCCGTGTGGAAGCAAAGGACGAAAAAGGAATTATCGGGAAAGGAACTCACGAACGATTCATTATAGATAATGAAAAATTTCAGGCAAAGGCCAATCAAAAATAGAAATGGGGATTTCAATGCGTTATTATATATCCGATTTACATTTTTTCCATGAAAATCTTAATACCAGTCTGGATTGTCGTGGATTTTCATCGGCACTTCAGATGAATGAATATATCATTGAACGCTGGAATAAGAAAGTAAAAGACGGGGATGAAGTTGTGATTTTAGGAGATTTTTCCGCCGGTCATGCGGAGGAGACCAATCAGATTCTAAAACGGCTTCGTGGCAAATTATTTCTAATTGAGGGAAATCATGACCAGGTTATTCGGCATCGAAAGTTTGATCAAAATCGTTTTGGCTGGATAAAGCCCTATGCCGAATTGCATGATAACAAGCGAAAAGTAATTCTCAGTCATTATCCCATTTGCTGCTATAATGGGCAATATCGTGTGGATGATGACGGAAATCCGAAGAATTATATGCTCTATGGTCATGTGCACAATTCTCATGATGAAATGCTGGTCAATGAGTTTATTTTTCGTACCCGGGCGTCTTTTGTCAAATCCCGTTATGTGGACGAACCACAGCCGGTGCCCTGCCATATGATTAACTGTTTTTGTATGTTCTCGGATTATACGCCGCTGTCGCTGGATGAATGGATTCAAGTGGATGAAAAAAGACGGGAGAAGTTGCGAGAGGATTCTATGGGAAAATAAAATTTGCTTTCTTGCTATGTTTTGTGCTATACTAAAATGGTGGATGCACAAAAAAGAAAAGTAGAAAGGAGGGAGATAATGTTCGGGAGGTCAAAGAAAAGAGATGCCGTTGCCTTTGTGGATTATGAGCATTGGTTTTACGGGTATTCCAATCGTTTTCAGATGCGACCCAATGTAGATGAATGGTTACGGGAACTAAAAAACGAATTTCAAATGAAAGACATATTTTTCTTTGGGGATTTTTCAGAACCCAATATCGGAAAAGATTTGGAGCGACTTAAGAAAATCACACCAGACATTGTGCATACAGCAAGCGAAAAAATTGGTGTAGATAAGGATTTTACAGATGTGATTATATTGGATCAGATTTATCGATACGCATCAAAAAAGAAGAGTCCGGATGTATATATATTATTTACCGGAGATGCACATTTTCTTAAAGTGGCTGAATATTTGAAAGAACTTGGGAAAAAAGTTATTATTTATGGCGTGAAATTTGCATTTAGTAATCATTTAAAATCAATTGCAACAAGCTATGTTGAGATGCCACGTCAATCCCAGGAAAAGGATCATTACAATGATTTGATATTTGTGAGTCTGCATCGTCTGCGTAGCAAACCAAGGACCCTTGTTACTTATTGGAAGACGATCAAGAGTGTGGCAGAGTATAATAATGTTCCAAAAGAACGGGTAAAACTGGCATTGGATAATCTGTTGCGGCAAAAATACATCCAGGAGTCAGAACGGGTGGGCTACAATGGTAAAATTGTGGACGTACTGGTTGTTGACTGGGATCGTGTTGAAAAAGAGGGGATATGGTCAAGGGGTTAAATGAAAGAGGCAATTGTCCTGGGTGACAATGCCTCTTTTCCATAAAAAGGAGAAAAAATCAGGGAAGAATGATTTGATTTTTTTTAGATTGTGTAGTATAATGAGTAAGGCTTGAATAAAATTTTAAAGAGAAGAAATACGACAAAATGAGGTGTATGAATATTGAAAGAGGATAATACAAAGATTCTGGTTACTTGTCCGGTATGTGGATACCAGGAAGAAGTAGATGATTTTAACAAAGATAATGAAATTTGTACGCATTGTGGAAAAAGTACCTATACATTTCGAACAGTAAATAGCATTCGAAAGGTTTTTGTGGGTGAATTAAAGAAAAAAGAGCGTGGCGAGCAGTAGTCTTGTTGTTCTGTTTTTATTCTTTGTCAGGGTCTGTCTGAAGAATAACCGGTTTTCCAAGCTGATATTGATAATATTTGATAATATTCCCACTTTGCATACGAAGGGGAGTCCAATTGCATAAATCATAATCACGTACATAAGGAAGTGAATCATAAAATTTCGTATTGGAATCATAGCGATGATCAAATGTCATCAGCATTTTTTCAATGAGTTCATTGGTATACATAATGTCACTTCCTTTCTGATTTTTTAAACTATCTTAAGTATACTCGATTTGTTTCACATTTACAACTATTTGATGAAAAATGTTAGGCGGGGCGCAGCTGATAAATGACAAAGCGTTCCCGGCGGTCTTTTTTTATGGCATCAGAAGCCGCAATTTCGTCCATAAGCACAAAGGCGGTATGATGTTCGATATAAAATATGGTATCATCTTCCGGATAATACAGGATTAGGGTCAGGACTCTTGGCCGGCGTTCAAAAGAGCGGGTAATTTGGCTCAGCACCTGGCGGAAAACATCTGGTGAAAAGGGATTAAAGCAATATATGGTGGTAATGTCATCCTCCGGTTCATAATGGTCCGCCGTATCCAGGATAAAGCGAATATCCGCATCTTCCTGTACAAAAGAGAGCCGGTTATTGTCAGAGATGGTATACCATTTTTCTGCCATTTCCACTCCCCGGCAGGAGCAGTGAAAGCGCAGAGAGGCATAAAAGGCCAGACGACCCAGTCCACTGCCATAATCCAGCAATACATCTTCTTTTTTTAAGGGATGAGCATCAAAAAGTACCTGCAATACACGGTATGGAGTTGGTTCATAGCGATGGCAGTGATAGGTATCTAAGCCATCCTCCTGGATTTCTTCAGTATGAATTTGCAATTGGGAATCAATTGCCTGACCAAGTTCTTCATCGGTCAGGCAAGAGGATTCCTCTATGAGTTGTTGTATTTTTTCGGAAAGGTTCATCCTTTGTATTCTCCTAAAACAAGACTGGAATTTTGTCCGCCAAAACCGAAAGCATTGGTCATGGCATAATGTACTTGTTTGGTCTGGGCTTTGCCTGCTACATGATTTAAGTCGCACTGTACATCCGGATTCACAAGACCAAGAGTAGGTGGGATGATACCAGTCTGAATGGCTTTGATGCAGGCAATGGCTTCTGTCACACCGCCGGCTCCCATCATATGTCCGGTGGCACCTTTGGTGGAGGTGACGGCCATTTCGTAGGCATGGGCGCCAAAGAGTTTCTTTACGGCATTGACTTCGATGGTGTCGCCCATTGGTGTAGAAGTCCCATGTGTGTTGATATAATCAATTTGGTCAAGGGAAATACCGGCTTTTTTAACCGCTTGTTCCATACAGGCAATGGCACCAATTCCTTCCGGATGAGGCGCGGTGACATGATAGCCGTCGGTACAGTTGGCAAAACCTGACAGTTCGGCGTGAATTCTTACCCCGCGTTTTTTGGCATGGCTTTCTGTCTCCAAAAGGATGGCGCCGCCCCCTTCTCCAAAGACAAAGCCATCACGGTCTTTATCAAATGGACGGCTGGCACATTGCGGATTTTCATTGTTGGTACTCAAGGCATGCGCGGAAGCGAGGCCGGCTACCACAACCGGGCAAAGGCTGGCATCTGCCCCCACAACGATTACCGCATCAGCCTCTCCGGCACGAAGCAGCATGGCTGCTGTGCTGATGGCATCAGCGCCGGAAGAACAGGCGGTACTGACGGTCAGACTTGGACCGTGATATCCCTTGGCAATGGCGATTTGTGCCGCTGCAATATTTCCGATAAATTTTGGTACAAAACGCGGGCTTACTTTTTTGTGCATTCCGGTACTGAGACCATCCTGGGTCTCAGCTATGATAGATACACCGGACATGGCAGTGCCTACCACAACCCCCATGCGGTCACTGGCGATGCTGTCTTCTTTTATGTCGGCATCGGCAAGGGCTTCTGTGGCAGCAGCATAGCCATATTGCATAAATAAATCCATCTCGCGGCTCTGCTTTTTCGTCATAAAATCGTCGGGATTAAAATCCTTTACCTGTGCAGCAATTTGCACAGGAAGTTCGCTGGCATCAAAACGTGTAATGGGTCCAATGCCACAAGTTCCTTCTACTAAGTTGTTCCAATAGGTTTCTACACCGATTCCAATAGGAGTTACAGCTCCCATTCCGGTGATGACTAATTTTTCCTGCATATGTTTTTGGTCTCCTTTATTGATTTTCGATTTGGGCGGCCAGATTTTCAAGATATTCCCAGCGTTCCATTTTTTCCAGTAATGCCATTTCGGCGGTTTCTTTTTCCTGATTTAAATCTGTCAGCCGACTGTAATTGCTGGCAGATTCTTCCATCTCTTTCTCCAGAGAAAGAATTTTTTCTTCCAGATTTTGTATATCCTCCTCGATGGTTTCATATTCCCGTTGCTCTTTGTAGGAAAATTTTAATTTTTTCGGCGCATTCTTTTTCCAGGAATCCTTGGATAGAGAATCCGGATTTCGAGAGTTTTCCTTTTTGTCGGAAATGGTACTCATGGTGGAAATTTTGTCTCCGGCTTTTTGCAAATAATCGCTGTATCCACCTTCATACTGGGCAATATGGCCATTTTTCTCAAAGGCAAAGATACGACGGACAACACGATCCAGAAAATAGCGGTCATGGGATACTGTTATCACAATGCCGGCAAAGTTGTCCAGATAATCTTCCAAAATGGTCAATGTTTCGATGTCCAGGTCATTGGTAGGCTCATCGAGAAAAAGGACATTTGGTGCTTCCATCAGAATGCGAAGCAGATACAGGCGCCGACGCTCGCCGCCGGAGAGTTTTTCAATCAAGGCGTAATGCATATTGGATGGAAATAAAAATCGCTCCAGCATCTGGGAAGCGGTTATCGTTCCGGTAGGCGTGTGAATGATTTCAGCCCCTTCTCGAACATATTCGATGAGTTTCATGGAAGGGTCTAAAAATTCATTTTCCTGGGAAAAATAACCTATTTTTACGGTTTGACCGATGGCAATTGTACCGGAATCCGGTGTAACCAGACCATTTATCATGTTCATAAGAGTGGTCTTGCCACAGCCGTTGGGGCCGATGATGCCAATGCGATCATTTTTTAAAAATATATAAGAGAAATCCCGGATGAGTGTATGGTCATCATAGGATTTGCAAATCCCATTCAATTCAATGGTGGTGCGTCCCAGCCTTGAGGATACGGAAGACATCTGCACCGTTTCCGTCTGCTTGGGGGGCTGTACGTCTCGAAGTGCTTCATAGCGGGCAATGTGTGCTTTTTGTTTGGTGGAACGGGCTCTCGCTCCCCGCATCATCCATTGGATTTCGGTTTTTAATAAACTTTGCCGCTTGCGTTCGGTGGCAGCTTCCATTTCTTTACGCTGGGATTTGAGAGCAAGATAGCCGAGATAACTATCGGCATAACTATAGAGTTTTCCCTGCTCCAGTTCTACAATCCGGGTTACGACGCTGTCAAGAAAATAACGGTCATGGGTGATCATCACCAGGGCACCACGATATTTTTGCAGCGTAGCTTCCAACCATTCTGCCATGGCACTGTCAAGATGGTTGGTGGGCTCATCCAATACCAGAATGTCTGCATTGGTCAGCAGGGTGCGGACGAGAGCAACCCGCTTGCGCTGGCCTCCGGATAATTGTTGAATGGGTTTTGAAAATTCGGTGATTCCAAGTCTTGTCAACATATTTTTGGCATCTGGTTCCCGCTCCCAGATGCCATGGTCAGTCAAACCGGATAATGCTGCACTAAGGACGGTATCGTCCTCCTTAAATTCCGGCGTCTGTGGAAGATAAGACAGAGTCAGCTGATTTCCACGTATTACGGTGCCCTCATCGGGAGAAAGAAGCCCCGCAATGATTTTCAATAAAGTGGATTTTCCGGTTCCATTGATTCCAATAAGCCCCACCTTTTCCCCCTCATTCAGATGGAATGAGAGGTCAGAAAAAAGGCGGCGGTCGTTATAACTGTGTGTAATACCTTCGGCGGTTAATAGATTCATAATTCAACTCCTGCGATTAAAGGAAGATATATTTGCAAATAAATAATACAGCCAGAATATACATCAGCGGAGTGATTTTTTTGCCTTTGCCGCAGATAAGATTGATGACTACATAAGAGATAACACCCATGGCGATTCCCTCAGCAATGCTGTACATCAAAGGCATGGTGAGCATGCAAAGATAAGCCGGGATAGCTTCCGTCATATCTTCGAAATTAACTTTTATGATGGAAGATACCATCAAAAAGCCTACGAAAATCAATGCCGGAGCAGTGGCGAATCCTGGAATTGCCGTAAATATTGGGGCAAAGAAAATGGAAACTAAAAACAACAATCCGGTAACAACAGAAGATAATCCGGTACGTCCTCCGGCAGCAACACCGGCGGAGGATTCCACATAAGTTGTGGTGGTGGAAGTTCCGATAACAGCACCGGCAGAGGTTGCGATGGCATCTGCCAGGAGGGCCTGCTTGATGCGAGGAAGTTTTCCCTCTTTATCCAGCATATCGGCTTTGGTTGCTACGCCCACCAGAGTTCCCAGGGTGTCAAAAATATCTACAAATAAGAAAGATAATAATATTACAATAAAGTTCAAAATACTTACACCTGAAAAATCTGCACGGAAACATTGTCCAAAGGTTTTTCCGAGGTCTCCCAGATTGACAAAGGTAAGATTTGGAAATAAGGAATATAATCCCTGTTCTACGTGCACTTCATAAACGCCCACTGCCTGCATAATCATACCCAGTATCCAGGTGGCAAGGATTCCAATCAGGATAGCGCCTTTAAATCCCTTGATATATAAAACAATGGTGATAAATAGGCCGATTACTGCCAGGATGGCACAGATGCCTTTGGTGTGAAATTCGTTGGCAAAGTCTACATAAGTGGTAAGGGTGGAGTCACTGTTCACAACAAGATGAGCCCCCTGCAGTCCTACAAAGGCGATAAACAAACCGATGCCGGCACTGACGCCGTGTTTCAAGGTCAGCGGAATGGCATTGAAAATTGCTTCACGCACATTGGTAAGGGAAAGAAGGATAAAGATAATTCCTTCCACAAATACTGCCAGCAAAGCAATTTGCCAGGAATATCCCATGGAGCCACATACGGTGAAAGCAAAATAAGCATTAAGTCCCATGCCGGATGCAAGGGCAAAAGGATAATTGGCCAGAAATGCCATGGCAAGGGTACCGATAAAGGCAGCCAGAGCAGTGGCAATCAAAGCGGCATTGGTATCCATGCCGGCAGCACTAAGCATGCTGGGATTGACGGCCAGGATGTAAGCCATGGTCATGAAGGTTGTGATACCGGCGATGACTTCCGTCTTTACGTTGGTGCCATTTTGTTTGAGTTTAAATATGTTTTCTAACATAAGGTCCTCCCTCTTACATAAAGTAGTTTTTATTTTTAAGTCCGTTGACTTATTTTCCCTCGTAGGTAATTACGGAATCGATATCATATTTGGCCAGCTTATCTCGTCCATGGAGTCCGGCAAGTTCCAATAAAAATACGATTTTTTCTACGGTTCCACCAAGATCTTCTACCAATTTGGCACAAGCTTCCACGGTGCCGCCGGTGGCAATTAAATCATCGATAATAACTACTTTTTGCCCGGCAGCGATGGAATCTTTATGAAGCTCGATTTCGGCAGTGCCATATTCTAATTCATAGGTGGCACATACGGTTTCACAAGGTAATTTTCCCTTTTTTCGACAAGGCACAAAACCTTTTCCGAGGGCATAGGCAATGGCAGAACCAAAGATAAATCCCCGGGCATCCAAACCGATAACAAGGTCAAAATTGATATTTTCCAATTTTTCCATCATGGAACGGATGGCAAGCTGAAAGCCCTCCGGGTCCTGGATGACGGTGGTAATATCACGGAAAATAATTCCTTTTTCCGGAAAATCAGGGATGCTTCTTACGTACTCTTCCAATTTTTTCATGGTAATTGTCTCCTTTTATTTATAATGTGCCCGGCCGTTCATGCAATGAGCCAGACCGTTCGCCGTAAGTGTGTCACAGCAACAGTGACCGAAGGTCAGGATTCTTCTGTGGGACGCCGGATACCCCAGAAAAACAGGGCGACGGTTCCCGGTCCTGTATGGCTGCCGATGGTAGTCCCAATGGAATAAATTTCCACTTTTCCTTTCAATGCCGGAAAACGTTCTTCTACAAGAGATGCCACAGCTAACGCATCCTCTTCACATGCGGAGTGGGAAATGTAGCATTTGCCACTATAGGATTTGCCGGCGGTGGCATATTGTTCCATCTGTTCTACGATGGCATGTATCACTTTTTTCTTTGTGCGTATCTTATATCGTGGGATAAGTCGTCCCATATAATCCATATTGAGAAGTGGGCAGATATTTAACAGGCCACCCACAAATCCGGCAGTTTTGGAAATGCGCCCACCTTTGATATAGAAAGTAAGGTCTGTGGAAAAGAACCAATGATGAAGGGAAAGACGGTTTTCCAAACACCATTCATAGACCTCATCGATGCTTCGGCCTTCATCACGTAAATCTGCCAGCCGGTCCATAAGAAGTCCATAGCCGGAAGAGGCCGCAAGAGAATCCACCACCAGAATTTTTCGTTCCGGATAGCGCTCTTTTAATGCGTCTCTTGCCAGACATGCCGAGTTGAGTACGCCGGATATTCCGGAAGAAAGTGTCACATGAAGTATATCAAGTCCCTGTTGTAAAAATGGCTCAAAATAGAGCTCGAATTCGTTGGCATTTATCTGGGATGTTTTGGTATCGGAGCCATTCGCCATGGCTGCATAAAATTCCTCAAAGGGAATGGATTCCCCCAAATCATCCGGATATTGTACCCCATCAAGCTCAAAATGAAAACAAATATAAGAAATATCTCGCCCCCTAAAATGCTCCTGACTTAAATCCGCTGTGGAGCAGCAGCTAAGAACATAATCCGCCATAGTGTTTTCCTCCTTTTATATGTTTTTATTGTACCATTTATCCTACGCAATTTCAACTGTCCCGGTGAAAAATAAATTATCTTTTGACAGGGAAAAGAAAACGTTCTATAATGGCTTTAATATTCTATATTTTGGAGGGAAAAATGAAGATTTTAATTGTGGTTGATATGCAGCATGATTTTGTGGATGGGGCATTGGGAACCGCCGAAGCAAAGGAAATTGTGCCCTCTGTTTTGGCAAAAGTAAAAGGGTATGAGGGAGAGGTTATTTTTACAAAGGATACGCATGGTGAAAATTACCTTGATACGAGGGAGGGAAAGTTTCTTCCCGTAACGCATTGTATCAAAGGAACGGCCGGCTGGGAACTGCTGGAGGAACTGGATGAATTTTGTCGGGAGAAAAAGTGCAAAGTATATGAAAAAGACACCTTTGGTTCTTTAAAACTTGCCCATGATTTGGCGGGGAGAAATGCTGAAGGTGGAATGGAAAACGAGGGGATTGAGGAGATTGAACTTATCGGACTGTGTACGGATATTTGTGTTGTATCCAACGCTCTTTTGTTGAAGGCTGCCATGCCGGAGATGGACATTGTGGTGGATGCTTCCTGCTGTGCCGGAGTGACAAAGGAGGCTCATGATGCAGCTCTTTGTACGATGAAATCTTGTCAGATACAGATTCATTAGGATTGATTTTAGAAATGAGGAATGGCTATGAGGCAATATGATCAACGAAATTTATCCATGGTAATGGATTTTTATGAAATGACAATGAGCAATGGATATTTTAATTCGGACAATGCGGATACCCGTGTGGCTTTTGATGTATTTTATCGAAAAAATCCGGACAATGGCGGATTTGCTATTTTTGCCGGATTGGAGCAGATTATTGAATACATCAATGACTTACATTTTTCCCGAGAGGATATCAATTATCTCCGGGAGCAGGGGATATTTGGAGAGGATTTTTTGGAATATCTGGCAAATTTCCGCTTCCAGGGGGATATTTATGCATTTCGGGAGGGAACGATTATGTATCCCGGGGAGCCGGTACTTACGGTGGTGGCACCCCTGATTGATGCGCAACTGGTGGAAACAGCAATTTTGCTGCAGATTAATCATCAATCTCTGATTGCTACAAAAGCAAGGCGTATTGTAAAGGCTGCAAGAGGCCGTGCAGTCAGTGATTTTGGTGCCCGTCGTGCCCACAATATGGATGCCGCCGTATATGGTGCCAGAGCTTGTTGCATCGGTGGGGCAGTGGGGACAGCCACAGTTCTTGCCGGAAAAATGTTTGATATCCCCATCAGTGGAACCATGGCTCACAGCTGGGTTATGTTTTATGGAGATGAATTTGAAGCGTTTAAGAAGTATGCGGAAAATTATCCGGACGCAACGGTGCTTCTGGTGGATACCTATGATGTGCTTGAAAGTGGAATTCCCAATGCCATCCGCGTGGCAGAGGAGGTTTTGGAACCCATGGGAAAACGCCTGCTTGGCATTCGTCTTGACAGTGGAGATTTGGCATATCTTTCCAAAAAGGCCAGAGAAATGTTGGATGAGGCGGGATTGACAGATTGTAAGATTGTTGTTTCCAATAGTCTGGATGAATTTACCATCAATTCGCTTTTGGAGCAAGGGGCTTGTATCGATAGTTTTGGTGTGGGCGAACGCATGATTACTTCTAAATCCGAGCCGGTTTTCGGTGCAGTCTACAAGATGGCAGCAGTGGAGGAAAACGGAATATTTGTCCCACGAATTAAGGTGTCGGAAAATGTGGAAAAAATAACTAACCCCGGTCTAAAAAAGGTGTTGCGTGTTTATGATGAAAATGGTCATGCGGTGGCAGATATGCTGGCTCTTCGGGAGGAAAAATTGGATTTTACCAAGCCGGTTTCTTATATCGATGAAAAGAAGCCATGGAAAAAACGGTATTTTGAGAATTGTGTGGCAAAAGAACTTCAGGTACCGGTTTTTCTGGATGGAAAATTGGTTTATCATGGGGAATCCATCCCAGACATCGCCCAATATGTGAAAGACCAGTTGGAGAACGAAATCTGGAGAGAGGAACAGAGGTTTGAAAATCCACATATTCATTATATTGATATGTCGGAAAAGTTATATGAAACAAAAATTGAGTTGTTAAATCAGGCACGAGGGGAGAATTAGGAATGTACGAAATAGAAAAAACAAAGGTTAGCAATCCGATTTTGAAAAGTGATTATCCGGACCCGGATGTAATTCGTGTAGATGACACTTATTATATGGTTAGTACGACCATGCATTTTATGCCGGGAGCAGTGATTTTGCGCTCTTATGACCTTGGGCATTGGGAAACGGTTTCTCATATTTATGCGGAATTGGCAGATACTCCGGCATATCATCTGGAGAAAGGATGTCAGGCCTATGGTCAGGGAATGTGGGCACCTTGTATTCGTTATCATGAGGGGACATTTTATGTAGTTTTTTCCGTAAATGATATTCATAAAACACTTCTATTTACAGCCAGCGAAGTGACGGGACCATGGGAGAAAAAGGAAATAGAAGGATTCTATTATGACTGCTCTCTTTTGTTTGATGATGATGGAAGAATATATTTGGTATCCGGTAATCGACAAATTTGGTTGACGGAATTGAAAGAGGATTTGAGTGGACCTAAACCGGGGGGGCTTCATCGTATGCTTTTTGCGGACAATGATGAAATCGGCTTAGGATACGAGGGGTCACATATATATAAAATCCATGGAAGATATTATATTTTTAATATACATTGGCCATCTTTACGAAGCCAGTCTTGTTTTATGTCAGATTCGTTATCTGGTGAATTTGCCGGTTGTGATATCTTATGCGATGATATGGGTTATCACGAACAAGGTGTCGCACAGGGAGGTATCGTAGATACACCGGATGGAAGTTGGTTTGCTGTGCTTTTTCAGGATCGTGGTGCAGTTGGACGGAGTCCGGTTTTGGTTCCTATGTATTGGAAGGATTACTTTCCGGTTCTTGGTCTGCCTGGTAAAGAGGGAAAAGTACCCCATGAAGTGGAGGTGAAAAGTACTCGGCCGGGATACCGGTATTCGCCGCTTTTTGAACCTTTTTCGCCAGCTTCGGCACATAGCATGAACTGGGAATGGAATCATATTCCGAAAAAGGAGTGTATCTCGGTTACCTCTCAGGGGATGCAACTGAAAACCGATGGCGTCGTAACTGATGTTACCCATAGTGTCAATACGCTGACAAGGCGTTTGCAGGATCCAAAAGACACCGTGACTATTACGGTGGAGGGAAGTGGTTTAAAGGAAGGCGACTATGCCGGCCTCGTAGCACTCCAGAGTTGCTATAGCTGGATTGCACTGACGCGAAAGACAGATGGCTTTGCAATTGAAGTGGGATATCGTGAGGCGGAAACGGAAGGGGTACAGCCCATGGAACCGGCAACAAAACCTGCACAAATAGATGTTTCTCTTCCATTGGAATCCTCCCAGGTGACACTTCGTATGGAGGTTGATTTTTTGGATAGGGTGGATGAAGTACAATTTTATTATCAACTTCCTAATGGCGAGTTTGCGCCACTGGGTGAGAAAAAGAAATTGTATTTCAAGTTGGATCATTTTACCGGATGTCGTGCGGGGGTATTTGCATTTTCTACCATGGAAGCCGGTGGTAAAGCAATTTTCAAGTAGCACGTAAGACATGTAGCACATAAGTGCGGAATGTTTGGGGCGAAAAAGGCTTGGTTTATATCTCAACCCAACTGCAGTGATAAGGATGTCCCTTGTGCAAAACAATTTCTTTTTTTACATTACCATAAAACAGGGTAAGTGGAATGGTGCAATCTTCTGGTCCGGATACGGTTACGCTGGTTAGGAAACCGTCATTCCACGCCAAATCCCAGGTAGTGCCATAAACACCACGAAGACCGTGGACTTCCCCTTTTGACCAGGCTTTTGGGAGGGCTGGCAGAAGGATAGTCCGTTGCTCATCTGACTGCAAAAGCATCTCTGCCATGGCAGCAGTTGCACCGAAATTCCCATCAATTTGAAAAGGTGGGTGGTTGTCGAGCAGATTTGGAAGCGTGGATTTTTTCAAAAGAGCCAGCAAATTGTCATAGCAGGCTTCTCCCTCCCAGAGTCTTGCATACATATTTAGAATCCAGGCACGACTCCAGCCGGTATGTCCGCCACCATTTTCAAGCCGACGTTGTAGTGTAGTGCGGGCAGCCCGGCAAAGTTCCGGTGTACCATCCGGTGTAATCTGATGTGCCGGATGAAGTGCCCATAAATGCGAGATATGGCGATGACCGGGCTCGGCTTCTTCATAATCTTTTTGCCATTCCATAATCTGTCCGTATTTTCCAATCTGAATATCCGGAAGTCTTTTTTCACAGTCGGAAGCAGTCTGCAGCAGGGAAGTGTCTGTCTCTCCCAGAATGGCAGCAGTTTTTCGAAAATGTGCAAATAATTCATGTAAAATCTCATTGTCCATAGTTGATCCATAGGTAAGGCATCCTCTTGTCCCATCTTCCATGATATATGTATTTTCCGGAGAAACGGAAGGGCAAGTGACAAGTTTTTCCTCTCTTTCCACTAAAAAGTCCATAAAAAAGCGCACGGACTCTTTTAATACCGGATACATTTCTTTTAAAAAGTTGGTATCATTGGTATACAGATAATGATTCCAAATATGTGTACTCAGCCAGGCTCCCCCCATGACCCAGAAAGTGGCAGGGATATAGATGTCCTGAGGGGCAGTATCTCCCCAAATATCTGTATTGTGGTGGGCTACAAATCCATGGCAGCCATACATCTCCTTTGCCGTTTTTTGCCCATTTGGCAACATCCGAAGCATGTGAGAAAAAAGAGGAAGTTCGCAATCGGAAAGATTACAAATATTGGCCGGCCAATAATTCATCTCCGTATTGATATTAATGGTATATTTGCTTCCCCAGGCTGCACTCATATCTTTGTTCCAGATTCCTTGAAGGTTGGCAGGAAGGCAGTCGCCACGGCTGGAACTAATCAGAAGATAGCGGCCAAAATCCATATATGTCATAAGAAGTCCGTTATCCGGATGGTCCGAATCGATTCTTGTAAGACGTTCCTCCGTAGTCAAAAGGTCCAGAGACTTATCATAATCCAAGGAAAATTCCATCCGTTCAAAGTAGGATTTATATTCTTTTATATGTTCATCTTTTAAAGTTTTATAAGGGAAAGCGGCTGCTCTTTCCAAAGTTTCGAGGACAGCGTTTTCCGGATTTTTATGACGATAGGTAGTAGCGGCCGTGATAAAAACTGTCACATAGGAGGCATCTCTTGCGATTAGATGTTCTCCGATTCCCTGTAAATCTGAACCGTCGGTGGCAAATTTCATGCCACAGCAAAAACTTTCATCACCACCCCCAAGCTTTCCGGAAATCCAAAGGGTATCTTTGTTGTGTGAAGTGGTTTCATAAAAGCATTCCCGTTGCAGAGAAGCAGCCAGGTCAAGGGTGTTTGCAGTGGAACTTTTAAACTGAGCTACAATACAGTTTTGTCCGATACTGGCAAAAGTTTCACAGGTATAACAAATTCCAGTGACAGGGGAAGTGATTTCGGTGGAATGGATAGCAGTGGATAAATCCAAGTTTCTCTGGAAATCAGTTCCCTCATTCATCTTTCCACAATAATCAAAATATACATCGCCCAATGTCTGATAGGTGTGCTGACTTTGGGGGGTTCCGGTAAGGGCATATTTACAAAGTTCTTCTGCCTTTGAAATTTTCCCTGCAAATATTAAATCGCGAATCGTATCCAGATTTGCCAAAGCGTCTGGATTGTTGCGGTTTCTCTTTTGTCCAAACCAGACAGAATCTTCATTTAACTGAAAGTGTTCGCTGGTTCCCTCTCCATAAATCATGGCGCCCAATTTTCCGTTCCCAATGGGCAGAGCTTTGTTCCAGTCTCCCTGAGAAGGAGTAGTATATCGTAATGCTGTCATAAATTACCTCCTGGTTTCGGCTGTCAATGAATAGATATCATCAATATTAATTTTCGTTCGCACCACCTGAATCCATCGCTCTTCCGGCTTTATCCCAGATAAAATGCCGGTTATGCGAACGTAGTTATCCTGACAAAAATATACAACAGAAATCATATCACCACAGTGCATTTGTGACAATTGATAATCTAATTCCTCCTTATAATCATCGCATAATTCTGCCTTTGGTACAACCACTTTTTCTTTTTTTTGCAGCGCTTCTGAAAATCCCTTCAAAGCAGCAATAGGCATAAACTGTTTGGCACGGTTTTTTCGGGACATCCTTTCCCAGGGTTTCGGTTTATTCACTCTTATGTCCCCCAATCTGTTCATTTCTTTGCATTGTGGTGCCGTGCTTTTCCAAATTCATACCACGCAGTATGGCATTTTTTCCATATTTCTTTTTGATGGAAAGAAGAGCTTTTTGCATATTTTGCTCTCGTTCCAGCTGTGCCGGGTCGGTTAAAAGATCGTATTGTAAAAAAGCGGCAGCACAGACATTGTTGTAAGTAAGGGTCAGACGACGAATATCCCGTTTGTTATTTACAATTCGCAGGTATAATTTTTCGGCTTCGTCAATGAGCCGGGAAGAGGAACTGGTCATGGTTCCCAGATTGGTGGTACCATGAGCAGGAGTTGCCACATTTCCCATACATTTGGCATATCCCACATGAAGCGTAATGGAATCGGTTACCAGTCCTTTGTCCACCAGTTCCAGTGTCAAAAGGTCTGCCATCTCTTTAATGATAAGTATTCCCTCCTCAAAAGAATAATCTCGTGGAAGAACCTGACCACTGGAGATGGAATTTTTTTGCGGTTGATAATTTTTGATGTCGGAAATTGTGGTAGGTTCCCGTCCCCAGGCATGGTCGATGAGAAGTTCGGCGTCCACACCAAACATATGATAAAGCATATCTTCATCTGACGTGGCAATGTCTTTCATGGTAAAGATACCTACGCGAGATAACTGTCTTGCAATCCCCGTACCGATTCGCCAAAAATCCTTCAAAGGGCGATGATTCCACAATTTTCTGCAATAGGTTTCCTCGTCCAGATAACCTATAAAATCGCTGGCATGTTTTGCCATAATATCAAGGGCGACTTTTGCCAGATACAGATTGGTTCCGATGCCACAGGTGGCGGTAATTCCGGTGGTGTCGAGGATATCCTGTAAAATCATCTGTGCCAGATTTTTCACATCCATCCGGTATAAGGAGAGATAGTCTGTAATGTCTAAAAAAGCTTCATCGATGGAATAAACATGGATATCTTCTTTGGCAACGTATTTTAAATAAATCCCATATATGCGGGCAGAATATTCAATATACAGTTTCATGCGGGGTGGTGCCATAATATAGGAAACATCCGCAGGAATCTGAAAGACCCGGCATCGATTTTGAATTCCTAAGGCTTTCATACTGGGGGATATGGCCAGGCAAATGGTTTTCTCAGAGCGTTCGGGATCGGCTACAGCGAGATTGGTGGTAAGGGGATCCAGATGCCGCTCGACGCACTCCACCGAGGCATAAAAGGATTTGAGGTCAATGCAAAGGTAAATATGAGAAAAATGGTTTTGTGGCTTTTGACAACCCATAACATCCCTTCTTTCAAAAGCAAACATGTGTTCGATAGAATCATTATAGCATATTATTTGCAAAATGCAAGAGAAAAATTCAAAAAAATTTGGAAGACGATTCTGAATGGAAAATAGAATGAAAAAAGCTGCTACATAAATTTGTGGCAGCTTAACTTCCTTTATAGGCATCAATCTCGGCTTGTATGGTTGTATAATCACGTTCAAATAATTCATCGCTGATTTGTGTTTGTAACAGTTCTTCCGGAACTTTTTCCAAAATTTTTTTCCTCACGAAATCTTTGCTTTTCTGGCGATAGGCCGGCAATTGATTGATTTGCTGGATATGGGCCAGTTCCGGACGCCAAAGTAGTTTGATTTTGTGAGACATTTTTCGCTTTGGATTGGGGAGGGCCTCCCGCAGAAGATAAAAGTCGCAGAGACCTTGGATTTCCTCCACGCTGATAATACCCCACCAATCTGGCACGTGCTCGCTTACATGGTGTGCATGTCGGGAGCCCACTACGATAATATTTCGGTCAAAATAGCCATCGTAATCTTTTACCTGGCGTTTGAGCCTGGCATAGGTGTCAGCATCGCTTTTGATTTCGATGCCGACCACCTCTTTTTCTAATACCATAATGACGTCCGCACGGGATTTTCCCATTGTTTTTTCTTCGATAATTCGGATTTTTGTATGTTGTTCTTCCAAAAAGTCAAAGAGTGGTTCGCGAATGTCTTTGTCTTTCAGCATTGTTTATTCCTTTCCGTTCCAACAATAGGTGCAAAGATTTTCCGGCGGAATTCCCACGGCATCTAACATATCATCCAATCGACAGTACCGCAGAGAGGTGAAATTCAGTTCTTTGCGAATTTCTTCAATCATCTGTTCGTATTTTTCGGACTCCGGATCGGCATATTCCTGCAAAATTTCATCGGAAACGTCTTCAGTGCCCTCTAATTTGGCAATGACGCGACGCGTAATTAAGTCCATCTCCGAAGAAGAACGGGAAAAATTTAAATATTTGCAGCCATAGATAAGTGGTGGACAAGCCGGACGAATGTGGACTTCTTTGGCCCCACTCTGGTAAAGGAATTCCGTAGTTTCCCGCAATTGTGTTCCCCTTACAATGGAGTCGTCAATTAAAAGCAGACTTTTGTCTTTGATTAAATCGTGTACGGCGATTAATTTCATTTTGGCAATGAGATTTCGCTTGCTCTGAATGGTTGGCATAAAAGAACGTGGCCAAGTTGGTGTGTATTTAATAAATGGTCTTGAAAATGGAATGCCGGATGCATTGGAATAACCAATGGCATGAGCAGTTCCGGAATCCGGTACCCCTGCTACAATGTCCGGCTTGACATTATCCCGTTTGGCAAGGTTGGCACCACAATTGTAGCGCATTTTTTCTACGCTGATTCCCTCGTAGGAACTGGATGGATAGCCATAATAAACCCAAAGAAACGTACATATTTTCATGTCTTTTCCCGGTGCCATCAAGGTTTTAACACCCTCTGGTGTTACGATGTCGATTTCTCCGGGACCCAATTCTTTGTAATCCTGATAACCCAGGTTTTGATAGGCAAAGGATTCAAAAGAGAGGCAATAGGCATCCTCTTTTTTTCCAATGACAAGTGGTGTGCGTCCGTATTTGTCTCTTGCTGCATAAATTCCCTTTGGTGTAAGGAGCATCAGTGTCAGAGAACCGTCAATCAATTCCAGTGCATAATGAATCCCTTCGATGATATTTTCTTTTTGATTGATAATGGAGGCTACCAATTCGGTAGGGTTGATGTCTCCACCACTCATTTCGAGAAAATGCGTGTTTCCATTGGTAAATAATTTATCTACGATTTCATTGGCATTATTGATTTTACTCACGGTTGTGATGGCATAAGTTCCATGGTGTGAGCGCACAATCAAAGGTTGAGGTTCATAATCGGAAATGCATCCAATCCCCAGATTTCCCTTCATTTCTTGCATATCTTTGTCAAATTTGGTTCGAAATGGTGCATTTTCGATATTGTGAATCGCACGATCAAAGCCATTCTCACCATAAACAGCCATGCCTCCGCGTCTTGTTCCCAAGTGGGAGTGATAATCAGTTCCAAAAAATAAATCAAACATGCAGTCATCCTTGGCTGCAACTCCAAAAAATCCGCCCATTTTTGTTTGTTCTCCTCCGAAATTAATATATTTTTTTCATTGATAATCATATTATATTTCCTGCTTTTTATTGTGTCAAGTTGATTTCCCCTAGTTCCCACCTTTTTAACAGATTCTTTTGTTTGTATCGTGATAATTACAGTGCTGTGAGCGTTAAAACAAAAGTAAGGTGATATACACACCTGCGATGGCGCCGAGGGCAACCACTACCAGCCCTTGTTTGAAAAAACTGAGAATCAGGGCAATGCCTGTTCCTACGACGGCAGCTATGGGATTGCCACTGGATGAAAAAATGTCCGGAAACGTAAGGGCACCCAGTACGGCGTAAGGAGTATAATCTAGAAAATTCTTCAAATAAACCGATTTGATTTCACGACGGAAAAACGTAATGGGCACAAATCGGGGGATGTAAGTTACAATGGCCATTATGGCAATGGCAATCAAACAATAGGATAAATTCATGTCAAACCTCCTTGTTACCGATTGAGTCATTTATATTATCGCCATCTTGGGATTGCAAATTGTGGCTGTTTTCAGGCGGTTCAGGAAAAAGCCAGGCTCCTATTCCGGCGGCAATTATCGTAGATAAAATGATACGAAAGCCGGAAGAAATCCGGTTGAGCCCCGGGACACAGCGGATTATGCAAGAGCAGAAAATGGCCAGAATTACCACAACGCAGACATTTTTCTTCTCTCGGGCGGCAGGTACAATCAAAGCAATAAACATGGCATACAAACCAATGCCCATAGCGGATTGCAATTCAGCCGGAAGTAAGGTGGAGATCGTTCCCCCTAAAAACGTTCCCAGTACCCAGCCGATAAAAGGCAATGTGATGAGTCCGCCAAAAAAACCGGCGCCTATTTGTCCGGGTTCCATGGATGCCATGACAAAAGTTTCATCCGTGATGCAAAAACTGAGAATCAGTCGTTTCCAAATAGGAATATCCGGGCGAATCTTCTGGGACAGGGACAGCGACATCAAAGAATACCGGAGATTGATAACAAACGTGGTCAGTGCAATCTCCAGATAGCCGGCGCTGGCAAACATAAGATTTGTTCCGGCAAACTGTCCTGCCGATGTTACGTTGGTCAGGGAAATTAAAACGGCGGCCCATACAGGGATACCACCGGAAACTGCCATAAATCCAAAAGTAAAGGAAACGGGGAGATATCCTAAAAATATCGGAAATCCCCGTTTTAATCCATATATAAATGACTTCATATCAATTCTCTTTTTCTTCTCCCGTCTCTATGGTTTCAAGGATGGAAGTACAATGAGGGCAGCGGGTAGCTTTGATATCAATTTTGCCAAAGCAAAATGGACAGGTCTTTTCTGTCGGTTCCTCTTCCACAACGTCTTTTTTGCGTCCCAGACTAGATAAAGCATTCATTCCTTTCACAAGAAGGAAAATGACAAATACCATAATCACAAAATTGATGACCGCTGTTAAAAAGGAGCCATATTTTACATCCACATCGCGGATGGTAAGAACCAGATAACTTAAGTCCGTATTTGCAATCAAACCAATCAAAGGTGAGAGAACATCATTTACCATGGAATTGATGATGGCCTGAAAAGCAGCACCGATAATAACACCAATTGCCAAATCCATGACATTTCCACGCAATGCAAATTCTTTAAATTCCTGTAAAAATTTCTTCATAGTTTTTGTCCTCCTTAGGTATGTTAAAGATAGGTACAAGTATAACATAAGATGAGCGATAATGCAAAAAAACAATGTTTTTTCTTGACAGCCATAGGAATCACCTTTATGATTAAAAAAAAGATGACAGGAGACATTATGATAAATCAGAACGATTTTGTGAATCCACTTTTGAAATGGTATGACAAAAATAAGCGCGAAATGGTGTGGCGGGATAAAAACAATCCCTATTTTACATGGATATCGGAAATTATGCTGCAGCAAACCAGAATTGAAGCAGCGACGGATTATTTTATACGATTTACGGAAGAACTTCCGGATATTGAAAGCCTGGCAAAAGTGCCACAAGAACGGCTTTTGAAATTGTGGGAAGGGTTGGGATATTATAATCGTGCAAAAAATTTAAAAAAGACAGCGGAGATTTTAGTGGAAAAATATGATGCCAAATTACCGGAAGATTATGATACCCTTTTAACATTGCCGGGAATTGGTCCATATACAGCCGGGGCAATCGCGTCTATTGCCTATGGAAATAAAGCACCGGCAGTGGATGGAAATGTTCTCCGGGTCATGATGCGGTATCAGGCATGTGCTGACGATATCAGCAAAATGACTGTTCGGCGGGAAGTGGAGCAGCAATTGATGGAAATAATGCCGGAGCGACCGGGAGATTTCAATCAGGCGATTATGGAGTTGGGGGAAGTGGTATGCATTCCCAACGGTGCTCCTCTTTGTGAAGTCTGTCCCTTGGGTGAAACATGTAAGGCAAGACAGCGGGAAGAGGTAGAGAAATATCCTGTAAAAATAGAAAAAAAACCGAGAAAAATAGAAAAAAGAACAGTGATTATCTTGTCTCAAAATGGAAAATATGGAATTTCTAAACGTGAGGAAAAAGGGCTGTTGGCAGGGCTTTTTGAATTTCCTTCATGGGAGGGAAATATCACAAAAAAAGAGATAGAAATAGGATTACAGGAGAAAAATATTTCAGTAAAAAAAATACAATCCCTAGGAGCTGCCAAACACATTTTTTCCCACATTGAATGGCATATGAAAGGCTATTTGGTTGAAGTGGAATTCCGGGCTCCGGAACAATGGGAAGATATGAAAAAAATACAATTTGTAACGTCCCGGGCATTACAGGAAAACTATAGTTTGCCCACTGCGTTTCGGACATACCGGGAGAAAATAGAAGAGATTGAAAAGATACTGGAAGAAAAAAGCAGCCCGGAGCCACTGTAAAAAGTGGCATTGGACTGCTTTTTTTCTTCTATTTAGTCATTATATCCATTTGGATTCATGCTCTGCCATTTCCAAGAATCGGCGCACATGTCAGCCATATTATATTTGGCTTCCCAGTTTAGTTCTTCTTTGGCTTTGTCGCAATTGGAATACAATTCATCCAAATCTCCGGCACGACGTGGTTTGATTTCGTATGGGATTTCGTGGCCGCAGGCTTTTTCGTAAGCATGAACGACATCAAGTACACTGGAGCCCTTGCCGGTTCCCAGGTTGTAAATTTTCACACCACAATTTTCTTTGATTTTATTCAATGCCTTTACATGACCATCGGCGAGGTCAAGGACATGGATATAGTCCCGGACACCGGTGCCATCGTGGGTTTTGTAATCGTCTCCAAATACACCAAGACATGGGCGCTTGCCAACAGCAACTTGAGATACATAAGGCACAAGATTGTTTGGAATACCTTTTGGATCTTCGCCGATAAGCCCGCTTTTATGGGCACCTATTGGGTTGAAATAGCGAAGCAAAATGACATTCCAGGAAGCATCTGCGGTATGCAAATCGGTTAAAATCTGCTCTAACATCCATTTGGTCCAACCGTATGGATTGGTAGGAGTTCCCTTTGGACATTCTTCTGTAATAGGAATAAATGCCGGTTCTCCGTAAACCGTTGCAGAGGAACTGAAGATGATATTTTTTACATCGTGGT
>JALEKC010000123.1 GCA_022769325.1 Eubacterium sp.
ATGATATGAATGATTTCCTTCTTTTCTTCCAGATTTTTCGGAAGTCCTTTTTCAGATAGTGGTAACAAAATAAACATGGCACCATATTTTTTTGCAATAGGAAGCAGTCGTTCCACTTTTTCCGGTTCCAGAGAAATGGAATTAATCAAAGCACGACCGGGATAAATACGAAGGGCCGCTTCTACCACATCTACGTAGCTGGAATCTATACTCAGAGGCACATCCACCGCAAGAGTCAATTCATTGACTGCCATCAGCATCATTTCCTTCTCGTCAATTCCATTGGTTCCCATATTTACATCTAGAATTTTAGCCCCTTTTTCCACTTGCTCCTCCGCCATGGAAACGACCAAATCCATCTTTTTCTGTCTTAATTCTTCCTGTAATTGCTTTTTCCCGGTAGGATTAATCCGCTCTCCCACGATGGAAAATGCTCCCTCGGTATCAATTTCCAAAAAATTTCTTTCGTTGGTCAAGGCTCGAATTTGCTTTTTCTCCGGCAAAACAGCCTCTATTCCTTCCAATCTTTCTATCATCTTTTGGATATGCAACGGGGTGGTGCCACAGCACCCACCGAGAATGGTGGCCCCCATCTCTGCCAGAGGCAACATTTCTTTGGCAAACTCATCGGCACTCATGTCATAGCATGTTTTTCCCTCCTGCAATTTAGGCAGGCCGGCATTGGGTTTAACCACCAATGGAATACTGCTTACACGAAGCATTCTCTCTACGACTTCATGCATTTTATCCGGGCCGGTAGAACAGTTTAATCCGACGGCATCTACCCCCATGGATTCCATGACAATCACCGCTGTTTCCGGATTGGTACCAAACAAGGTACGCATATCTTCCTGAAAGGTCAACGTCACAAGAATGGGAATCTCATGGCCACAGGTTTCTTTAATGGCCAATACAGCTCCTCGACATTCCTGGAGACTCATCATGGTTTCCACGGCAAACAGGTCTACCCCTGCATCCACCAATGCCTTCACTTGCTCTTTATAAACATCAATCAATTCTTCTAAAGTCAGCGTCCCCATAGGATAAAGCTGTTCCCCGGTCATGGTCATATCTCCAGCCACATAAATCTTCCGGGTAGTTCTGCTTTCCTCAATGGCACGACGGCTAAGTGCAACCAGTTTTTGCGTCATTTCATACAAATTTTCTTCCAGTCCATATTCGGCAAGTTTGATACGATTGCATGTGAATGTCGGCGCATAGAGCACATCACTTCCTGCTAAAATATAGTTTTTTTGCAACTCCACAAATTCATCCGGATGATTTAAAATCCATAGTTCCGGGCATTCTCCCGCTTCCATTCCATACTCCTGTAAATTGGAACCGGTGCCGCCATCCAAAAATACAAATCCTTGTTGAATATACTCTCTAAAATTCATATATTTCGCCTTTCCTGGATACAATTTTATTCTTCAAATTGCTTTACACTCTCTTCAATCTCACCATACAATTTTTGAACCAATTCTTTTACCTTGGAAACTGCCTCTTCCAATGGAACCTGAATCTGTACGGATTTATCTCTAGTGGAAATTTCAACAACTCCATTTTTCATATTTCGCGGACTTACTACGATACGAACCGGAACTCCCAGCAGGTCAGCATCGGAGAACATTGCTCCGGCACGAACATTTCGGTCATCATAGAGCACTTCCAATTTTTCTTTTTGTAACGTCGTATATAATTGATCCGCAAATTCCTTGCATTCTGCATCATCTGCCCGCATACAGCACAGCTGTACTTCCCAAGGAGCAATGGTAATTGGCCAAATCGGGCCATAGTCATCACGACTCACTTCACAAACAGAAGCAGCCAGTCTTCCAACACCAATACCATAGCAACCCATAATCGGATTGTGTTTCTTTCCATCCTGATCCAGATATTCCATTCCCATGGTCTTGGTATATTTGGTCCCCAACTGGAAAATATTTCCCACTTCAATACCCCGGGCAATTTTCAATGCCGGTTTTCCACAACAAGGACAGATTCCTCCGGCAACTGCTTTGGCAAAATCACCATATTCTACTTCCGGCAAATCCCGTTCCATATTTAATCCGACATAGTGAACATCCTCTTTATTTCCACCACAGCAAAGGTTTTCAATTCCTTTCAGGGATTTATCATAAAGTACGGTAAATCCTTCCGGCAAATCATACGCACCGATAAATCCCGCATGAAGTCCACAATCATCCGTAATTACCGCAGGATGAATGGCACAACCCAAATAATTGGTAAGCTTCGTTTCATTGGCTTCCAAATCCCCACGAAGGAACAAAATTACATAGGAATCATCCTCATTTCTTTGATATACAACTGCTTTCATGGAATTTTCCACCGGCAGCTTCAAATACTCACAAACTTCTTCAATGGTATGCTGATTTGGTGTATCCACCAATTGTAACTCCGCTTTTTCCAATTTCTGTTTGCTATTGTCCGAAATATTTTCCGCAGCTTCCATATTGGCACGATAGTCGCATTCATCACACAAAACAATGGTATCTTCTCCTACCGGAGTCAAAAGCATATATTCATGGGATAAACTTCCTCCCATCATTCCGGAGTCAGAAGCAACCACTGCCACATCCGGGATTCCTGCACGGGCAAAAATACGCTGATATGCTTTATACATACGATCATAATATTGCTCCAAATCTTCCTGGGATGTATGGAAAGAATAGGCATCTTTCATGGTAAACTCCCGCACACGAATCATTCCTGCCCGCGGACGAGCTTCATCACGGAATTTCGTTTGAATTTGATAAATCATAAAGGGATATCTGGTATAACTGTTGGCATACTCACGAACCAAATGTACCGCAGCCTCTTCATGAGTCATTCCCAATACCATCTGTGCGTTGTTTCGGTCTTTAAAGCGCAAAAGTTCGCTTCCAACACTTTCAAAGCGTCCGGATTCTTCCCACAAACTTCCTGGAAGAGCCACTGGAAATAACACTTCCTGACCATCCAAAGCATCCATTTCCTCGCGAATAATATTTTCAATTTTTGCGGTAATTCTCTTCAATGGTGGAAATTGTGAATATATTCCATTTGCCACATTTTTCATATATCCTCCGCGTACCATCAACGCATGGCTCTCTATGGCACAATCCGATGGTCTTTCTTTAAAGCGGTCTCCTATCATCTTATCAAGTTTCATATGAATCCTCCTAAATCAAATCTTTTATTTTTTTATGATACAATCTTCTAAATAAAATTGCACTAAATGTTAATGAACATACTTCTGCAATCGGGAAGGCCCACCAAGTGGCATTTAACCCGATAAAATGAGACAGCAAAAAGGCTGCCGGTAAAATCACAAACAACTGCCTGAGTGCCGACACCATCAAACTGGTAAAGCCCTCTCCAAAGGCCTGAAAAGTCGACATGAAAATAATGGAACATCCGGCAAGGATAAAATGCAGACATATGATTCGCAAAGCCACTTGCCCAATCTGCAACATCTCCTGGGACGCATTAAACAACAGTAACAACTTGTCCGGAACAGCAAGAAAAATGCACATTCCCACAAACATAATCATAACAGAGATAAAAATGCCAAAACGTATGGTTTGAATGATACGTTCTTTCTTTCTGGCCCCATAATTGTATGCAATAATTGGTATAATTCCATTATTTAACCCGAATACCGGCATAAAAATAAAACTGTTTAATTTAAAATAGATGCCAAACACAGCAACCGCCGTGGTGGAAAAGGGAGCCAAAATCTTATTCATGCCATAGGTCATAACGGAACCAATGGCCTGCATAATGATGGAGGGAACACCAACCCAGTAAATGGTTCTAATGGTGGCACCATGAGGCTTCATTTTCCAAAAAGAAATGGAGACATCCGTATTCTTGGTCACATTGAAAAAAACTGCCAATATCATGGCAATGATCTGTCCGGCGACGGTTGCCACTGCTGCCCCGGTAATTCCCATCGCAGGAAACCCACACAATCCGAAAATCAAAATCGGATCTAGAATAATATTGACAATAGCTCCAACACCTTGGGTAATCATGGTAAAAAAAGTCTTACCGGTGGCCTGCAGAATTCGTTCCAGCATCATCTCCAATATAAGTCCAAAGGAAAAGATGAGGCAAATACGAAGATAGGCCGTACCATAATTTACAATTGCCTGCGCATTGGGCAAAGAAGCATCCACCTGGCTTTCAAAGAAAAAACCTGCAGCAAAGATTCCAAATATGGCAAAGAAAAAATAACTGATTATCATCAATAAAATACCCATGTTGGCTGCCCGGTCTGCTTCTTTGAACTTCTTTTCTCCGAGGCTTCTGGACAAAAGCGCATTCACACCAACTCCGGTGCCTCCGGCCACGGCAATCAAAAGTGCCTGTACCGGAAAAGCCATAGATACGGCTGTCAGAGCATCTTCACTAATACGGGACACAAAAATGCTGTCAACGATGTTATACAAAGCCTGTACCAGCATAGATGCCATCATGGGAAGGGACATGGTAATCAATAATTTTCGAACCGGCATCGTTCCCATCTTATTCTCTTTTGTCTCTATCGTCTGTTCCATGAACGTTTTTTCCCCTCTCTTTCTGTCCACCGGACTCTTGGGAAATCAATGATGATTTCCAATTTTTCCGCAGCAAATGCGGCTTGTCTGCCAAATGTCCATAATCATTCAGCCCTTCCAAATAAAACTCTCCGGTTTCCTCATTATATAAAATCTCTGTGATACTTGTATTTTCCAAATCAATGGCAATCTGTAATTTATGTTTCATGGGCATATGTAAAATAAAAGCACACAGAGCGCGAATCACTCCTCCATGGGTCACAATGGCCACCTTTTTTTCCGATGCTTCACATATCTTTTTAAAATCCGGCCATACCCTTGCAACCACTTCTTGTCCATTTTCGCCACCGGGATAAGCCAAGTCGCTCTCCTGTTTTTTTCGCCGTGACACAAAAGAGCCAAATCGATTTTCGATTTCTTCATTGGACAAACCTGTCAATTCACCAAAATCAATTTCATGAAAGGATTCCACACAACGAACCGGCAAGCCTGTCTTTTCGGCAATTGCTTCTGCCGTCTCTCTGGCTCGTTTCAGGCCGCTGGCATAAAGAGCCTCGAGCCCATACGAAGCAAGCCTGTCTGCCACAAGTCCTGCCTGCTCTCTTCCTGCGTCATCCAGACTTACATCTACATTACATAACTTCGATGACTGCCTTCCATGACGAATCAGATAGATTTCTTTCATCTGTTATCACCTCTGCAATCACTTATTATATAACGGATATAAAATTTTGTAAAGAAACTTTCTTTCAATTATAATGCATATTTTCCAAAAACATCTTCCGATAATGCCTTCCCACAGAGACAGAACCAAAATAATTTTTTAAAATAATTACATTTTCCGTGGGATTGATTTGATCTACATACATCCAATTTACCAAAAAAGACTTATGACATTGATACAGATAATCGCTTCCTAAATTCTCATGGACGGCGTACAATGTCATATAAGGCATGGGAAATATCCCTCGAATGGTATGCAAAAAGATGGTTCGGCACCGATGTTCAACATAAATGATATCACGAATATCCATCGTAATAATTCTTCCGTCTTTTTGAATAAAAACCGTGTCCTGTTCCCGGGATACATACTTTTGTGTCATCTTTCTCCCCCCTTTTCCTCGCCACACAATCGTCCTTTCCTTTCCCGGTACATTTTTTCACAATTTTCAAGGAGCTGATGCATCATAAAAAATATCTCTTCCGGAGTCATATCAAAAAAGGCGCTGACCAAATCCTGTTCCCGTGCCATGCCGGTAATCAGGTAATTTAAGTCCATGCCATATTGCCGATGCAGAATATACAGGACTTCCAGACTGATGGCATGCTGCCCCCTTTCCCATTTACGGAAGTGCCCCGTCGTCACTCCTAGTGAATCTGCCATTTCCGTCGTAGAAATATCCATAACACAACGAAGATGGCGCAATCTTTCTCCTACTTGTGCATTGTCAAATATATCCATTTTCCTTTCTCCTCACACTTTATTCGCTTAATCTCATGTGTATAATCTCATTTTACCCTATTTTTATCAAAAAATAAAGTGCGTATGTAAGAATAAAAAATCCGTTTTACGAATCTATTCGGTGGAAGAATGCTTCACTTCGCCTTTTAACACGTCAGAAATAACTTTTGCCAAGGGAGCCGCTGCATTTTTCGCCTCCTCCACCGTATTATTCTCATTACCCAATTCAATCAGTAAGGCACGTTCTTTCAAATGAAGATTGTACCGATAGCCTTTCAGATAGATAGGCTTGGTAAATCCATCATACAGTTCCATGGCATGGCATTTTAATTGAAGGCTGAAAGCCAGATTTGCCTCACGATTGGGATTAGCAAGATAAGAAATTTCACCGGAACGATTGCGGCTCATGCCATTAAAAAACATGACAATGGCTGTCTTTTTCCCCTCAATTGTAGTATAGGTATGTTTCTTTTTTCCCACGGAATCACGATGCAAATCAATCACAACCTGCACATCCGGATTTTCGCCAAGTTGCCTGGTTACTCCTTCCAAAGAGGCATTGTAGGCTTTGCTGCGGTCAATCTTTCCGTCCATCCAATCGTATTTTGTCTTATCATGTATGGTCCCATATCCCCTCTTTTCAAGTTCTTTCGCTAGTTCTTCACCAACTCCAATGACACTGTCTTCGATTTTTCCGGGACGACTGTCAGCAAATTTTTCCGATGCTCCATGGGTATGATATATCAAAATCTGTTTCTTCTCTTTTTGAGAAGCCAACGTCATGTTTCGTTTTAGCAATCGCTCCACCGGAAACAGTTTCTTTCTGACAGAAGTGGTGGAATCCACAATATAAAAGTGATCCCACAGATATTTCACATCCTTTGTCTCCCACAATTTATTTACATAAACTTCGCTTCCGGAAGACATGGCGGTCGGAACTGATTCCACATTTTCACTTTGCACTGCCGTGTCATTTTGAAGCAACGCTTCTTCGGTTTCATTTTCCGGAATCGTCTTTTCCTGTCCTATGACCTGTCCATTTTCCCGCTGCACATCCGTCATATCCATCTCCACTCTTGTCACCCGGGGTTTTGCCGAATCCGATTCTCTTACCAAAGACTTCATCGCCCAGCTCTCCGGCACTTTAGGATTTATATGACAACAGAAATAATCTCCGCAGCTTTTTTTGCATGTTTTCTTTACCTCTTCTCCCAAAAAGCCACTGCCCACCAAAAGGACCAGCAGCAGGAGCAGCAGCCATTTCTGCCTCCCCCTTTTTTCCATCTTTGTCCCCCTTTCCCGCATTCTTTACAATGTATCCATTCTTTCTTTGAAATATTCCTCACTCTTTTTTTGCAAACAATAATTCATGACTTTCGCCAATCCTTTTGCCAGTATCATCACCGATTCATCCACATTTTTAGGCGTAACATATAAATTTTTTGTTTCCTCCTGCAATACTTCCCGAATAAATTGTTCTCGCTCCCATTCTCGGTATCCCTGCTTGGTAAGCACCTGCTCTAAATGATCACTGATAATAGTGCGGGCATCCACCACTGTAGGGACTCCAATGGCAATCACAGGGATTCCCAAGGTTTCCTTTGACAACGCCTTCCGAAGGTTTCCAATTCCGGAACCGGGACTGATTCCCGTATCCGTCAGCTGCACCGTGGTACATACTCTGGATAAGCTTCTTGCTGCCAGAGCATCCACCACAATAATTATCTCCGGATGGGTCTTTTCCACCACTCCTTTAAGTACCTCGCCTGCCTCCATCCCGGTCTGCCCCATGACCCCCGGGGCAATAGCACTGACATTTCCATAATTGTGATGTTGCATAAAAGAATGGCCAAATTCCTTTTCAAAATGTCGCGTAACAAAGATTTCTTCCACCATACGGGGTCCCAGAGAATCACTGGTAATATGCCGATTTCCCAATCCTGCAATAAGAACCTTTTTTTTCCGCAGTCCCTTTACCATCCGCTCCAATTCTCCGGCAATGCACAAAAGTAAATCTTCGCTGTCCTCTCCTTCTCGTAAAAATTTCTCAGATTCAATTGTAATATAAGTTCCCTGGGGCTTTCCCATGGCACGGCTTCCCTTTTCATCCTTAATTTCTACCACCGTCACTTTTGCACCGCTTTTTTCATCCCGCTTTTTCTCCAAAATAACCCCTTTTATTTCAACATTATCCCGGGGAAAACTTTCCCTTACTTCCATCGCCAGATCGGTTTTTCGCTCGGTCATTCCATCACGCTCCTAACATTGGTATCTACCTTTTTTAAGCCTCCACTCTCCTACCCATTATTGCCCATTTTTTTGAAAATATGTATTGACATCCTCTTCATTTTGTACTATCATAAGTGAGTATGTTTATGTTAATGTCCGTGTCCGTTTAACGAAACATCATAAAAAATATATGATTATATAACAATGGAGGTGTTAGAATTGGCAAATATTAAGTCTGCAAAGAAAAGAATTCTTGTTTCTCAAAAGAGAGCTGACAGAAACAAATCTATCCGTTCAAAGGTTAAGACTGCAATTAAAAAAGTAGAAGTTGCAATCGAATCACAGGATAAAGCTGCAGCAACAGAAGCATTGAAAGCAGCTGTTTCTGAAATTGATAAAGCAACTCAAAAAGGCATTTATCATAAAAATAATGCAGCAAGAAAAGTATCTCGCTTGACACTTGCTGTAAACAAACTTTCATAATTTTGACTTAAGTATGTAGAAGGCAGTCGTACTGCTACTACAATTCTACCCGTCATAGAAAAAAAAGGAAATGTTTTTGCATTTCCTTTTTTGATTTTGCTTTTGATTTATCTCGCAAAAAAGGTTTACAAACCCCCAAAAAAATGGTATTATTTTCTTAATATTAGTATCGAAAAATGACAATCCTTTGCCATAAAACAGACAGGGTTGTTTTGCATTAGAATGGAGACGAAATATGAAAAACACAGACTATCTCTCTTGGGATCAGTACTTTATGGGAATTGCCACTCTATCTGCCATGCGCAGCAAAGATCCACATACCCGCGTAGGAGCTTGTATCGTCGCTCCCGATAATCGAATTTTATCCGTGGGATACAATGGGATGCCCCGTGGCTGTTCCGATGACGAGTATCCCTGGGAACGTTCCGGAGATGAGTTGGATACCAAGTATCTTTATGTCTGCCATGCAGAATTGAATGCACTTTTAAACTATTCCGGTTTTCGTCTGCAGGGTGCACGTATTTATACTACTTTATTTCCCTGCAATGAATGCACAAAAGCATTGATTCAGTCCGGAATCAAAGAAATCATCTATGCCGAAGATAAATATGCCGATACTGCCAGTGTTATGGCGGCAAAAAAAATGATGAAATCTGCCGGTATCACATACCGAAAATATATAAATGATAGTAAAGAATTAGTTTTACATATCTGACTTTAGCATAAAGAATGGAGGACTCCTATGAAAAACTTACTAAGTGCCAAAGAAAAAGAAAAAAAGATTAAGGCGCCAAAAGAAAAGAAAGTTCGACCACCGAAGGAGCCAAAAGAAAAGAAAGTTCGCACATCAAAGAAACCAAAAGAAAAAACAATTTCTAAAGCAAAACCAACCACGGCAAAGGCACTTCCAAAGCCTGTCGCTATGGTCTGGACATGGTGCAAATGGCTGGGTTCAAAGATTATGACCTTGATTCGTATTCTTCCTACCCTTTTACCGAAAAAAGAGGACAAAGATGCACCTCTTTTGGATGGAAACGTAAAAGTTCTTCCCCAGTTTTGTATTCAAACAAAACTGATTGGTTGTTACTTGATTCCGGTTATGTTAATTGTCATCCTGGGTATCGTTTCCTACTCCCGTTCGTCCGGTGCTTTGAACGACAATTACGAGGCTGCTGTTTCTCAGACAATGAATATGGCAAATGAGTATTTTACCTTTGCTTTTTCTAACATTGAATCGGATATGAATACCGTTTTATCAGATAAAGAATTGAGTACCTATTATTCCGGTGAATATAGCACCAATGAAGCACAGCAAAAGACTCGAGATGATTTGAAGAAAAAATACGATGAACTTCAGGAAAAAATAAGCGCACTCTCTCCAGGAACCGCAGAATATTATAAAACCTATTATGATTATGCCACAACCAAAGATGAATTTGAGGAAGCGGAACAAATACTTACTGATGCAGAAGAAGGCCAAGAAAAAGTATATACTTCCTTTAACCAGTCCATCAGCAACAAAGTAGCTGCCAATCAGTTTATCGGAAATATTTATATTGTAAAAGGCGGCTATAATACCTTTAGTTCCCAATCCAAATTACGTGGACAGGAAGATAAGACAAAAGAAGATGTGGAAGCAAACCGTGATATTCATGCCAAAGGCGAAGAAATCTATTCTGCTTTTCTGGATACTGACCTTGGTCAAAAAGTATCCATGGACGCCACCAGTTATTACTGGGTAGGCTCAGGAGCTATGCCGGAGCTGGATAAACTTCTGTTGGTGGATACTTCTTCCTACGGTCTTCGTGTGGCCCATGATGTATCTTCCACCACCGATGCTGTCATGATTGTGGATATCAAAAAAGATGCTATTTTAGATATCTTAAGCAACTTGAATCTGGGTGAAGGAAGTTATGTCGGCATTATCACGTCAGACAATCAGGAAATGGTTGTGGAGGGAAAAGCCCTCACTACCAATGAGGCGAATGAAGATGCTTCTTCCGATAAAAATGAACTGTTAAAAGACACCATTTATACCGAGCAGGACTTCTACAAAGAAGCGCTGGAAAGCGAAGACACTTCCGGTAACGATTATGTTCGTTTTTCCGGAAAAACCTACCTTTTTACTTACCAGAAAATTGGTAAATCCGGTATCATGCTTTGCAGCTTGGTTCCACAGTCCATTATCGTGGCACAGGCAAGTAGCATTCGGATTCTTACCATTATCATGGTACTCATCTCCTGCGTCATTGCTATGATTGTTGGAACGATTATTTCCAAAGGATTTAGTAAATCCATCAATCTTTCCATCAAGGAACTGGCTAAGGTTTCCAAAGGAGATCTTACGGTAGAATTCCGAACCAACCGTCGAGATGAATTTGCTCTTCTCTATGGAAGCTGTAATGACATGCTTGCCAATATCCGTGGCTTGATTATGGAAGTGGAATCCGTTTATGACGCCTTGAGTGTTTCCTTAAACAAAGTTAACACCTCTTCCACCACTTTCTCGGAGACCACAAGAGACATCCAGTCTTCCGTTCACGAAATTGAGATTGGTGTCGGAGAACAAACAGAAAGTGCTACAGACTGCCTGAATGAGATGGATAGTCTGTTTACAAAGATTAATGTGGTAAATGACAATACCAATGAAATTGGAAGTATAGCCTCTTCTACACAGGTTGCCATTAATTCTGGTTTGAGCAGTATGGATAACCTAAATGAAAAGACAAAATCCACTACTGAGATTACCGATAGTGTCATTCAGACCATCAAAGAATTGGCTGTTCATTCCAAAAATATTGGTCAGATTGTCAATAGTATCAACGATATTGCCGAGGAGACCAACCTTCTGTCCCTGAATGCTTCCATTGAAGCAGCCAGAGCCGGTTCTGCCGGAAAAGGATTTTCTGTGGTTGCAACGCAAATTCGTAAGTTAGCAGATCAGTGTCTGATTTCCGCCGGCAAGATTTCAAATATTGTCAACGAAATTACAGATGCTACAAATGAAGCTGTAAATACAGCGCAGACCGCAGAAGAAATTGTTGACCAGCAGGTGGAAGCGGTGGCCGCTACGGCACATTCTTTCCAAAACTTAAAATTGCGAATTGAAAAGCTTTCCGAATATCTTGAGAGTATTCAAAACATTTCCAAAGACATGGAAGCCTCCGGCTCTTCAACCTTGAATTCCATGGAGAACATTTCCGCTATTTTGGAAGAAACATTGGCTTCTGTCACATCTGTTGCCAATGTAACGGATAAGCAATCCGAAGCACTCACCTCCTTGGATGATGCTTCTTCACAATTAATGATTCGTGCAGAACGACTGGGAGATGCTATTTCGAAATTTAAGACAAAATAATACGAAGATTCAAAAAGCAGCTACTGAAATACATTGGTAGCTGCTTTTTTATTGATACTTTTGTAATTCCTTTCCCACTTCCTTTTTTAGTTGCTCCCATTTATCCGGATTCTCCACAAAATATTTTGGACAATTCTTCCCTGTTACATCATAATGTCGGATTAAATCATTCTCTGACAAATCAAATTTGATGCACAAGTAGGTACACAGTCGAAGCAGAGACTCATACGTTTCCCCGGTAAATTTTCCATCCTTATGTGGATGACAACATTCGATTGATACCGTGTCAGAATTCCGGTTATTGGATGCATATGACATTTCTTCCAGAGGAATACATTGAATGATATTTCCCTCCAGACCTATGATAAAATGACTGCTTGCATAAGTTTTATTTTCCTTCTTTTCATTGGTCTTTGGCAGGTTATTGAAATAATTACGGTTTGCCACCGCGTCCACACCAGGATTTGCGGTGTAATGAACAACAATGGCATTGACTTTTTTCAATGCCAATTGGGGTCTTGAGTATGGGTTTGGGTCTAAAAAACGGACATCAAACTGGATATCCGGGTACTTTTTTTGAGCTGTTGGAATCTCCTTTTCCGTTTCCTTTTGCTTTACCGAAATCGCAAAAAATACAAAGAAAAGAACAAGGGCAATTATGCCAACAAGGATGACATAACGCCCTTTCCTGCTCAAACGACGCCGTCTGCGCCGATGTTTTCTATTATTCGACACTATAGTTTGGTGCCTCTTTGGTAATATGAATATCATGTGGATGACTTTCTTTCAAAGAAGCTGCCGAGATTTTAACAAATCTTCCATTCTCTTTTAACTCCTCGATTGTCTTTGTTCCACAATATCCCATACCAGAACGAATACCACCAATCAACTGGAATACCGTATCTTCTACGGTTCCTTTATAAGCGACACGGCCTTCCACGCCTTCTGGAACCAATTTCTTTGCATCCTGCTGGAAATAGCGGTCTTTACTTCCATTTTCCATAGCTGCAATAGATCCCATGCCACGATATACTTTATACTTTCTTCCCTGGAACAATTCAAAAGTTCCCGGACTCTCATCACAACCAGCAAAAATACTTCCCATCATACAAACATTGGCACCGGCTGCAATGGCTTTTGTCATATCTCCAGAATATTTGATACCACCATCGGCAATAATCGGAATACCATATGGTTTTGCAGCTTCATAGCAATCCATAATAGCTGTCACCTGTGGAACACCGATACCTGCCACAACACGAGTAGTACAGATGGATCCTGGTCCGATACCAACTTTCACTGCATCTACACCAGCTTCTATCAACGCTTTTGTAGCCTCTCCGGTAGCCACATTTCCAGCAATAATACCAAGTTCCGGATAAGCCTCCCGTACCATCTTCACAACACGAAGTACGTTGGCAGAATGACCATGTGCCGTATCAATCACGATAACATCAACTTTTGCTTTTACCAAAGCATCCACACGATCCATAATATTGGCAGTAACACCAACACCGGCTCCACAGAGAAGACGTCCCTGAGAATCTTTTGCAGAATTAGGATACTTAATCTGTTTTTCAATATCTTTAATAGTAATCAATCCGCTTAAATTGCCATCTTTGTCAACAATCGGGAGTTTTTCCTTACGAGCTTTGGCAAGAATATCTTTTGCCTCATCCAGAGTAATTCCCTCTCTTGCTGTAACAAGACCTTCAGAAGTCATGCTCTCTTTGATTTTTTTAGAGAAGTCTGTCTCAAATTTTAAATCACGATTGGTAATGATACCAACTAATTTTCTTCCTTCCGTAATAGGCACTCCTGAAATACGGAACTTCGCCATCAAATTGTTGGCATCTTCCAAAGTATGCTCCGGAGACAAATAAAATGGATCCGTGATAACACCATTCTCTGAACGCTTTACTTTATCAACCTCTTCTGCCTGCTGCTCAATCGTCATATTCTTATGAATAATACCAATACCACCCTGACGTGCCATGGCAATCGCCATACGATGCTCTGTAACCGTATCCATGCCTGCACTCATCATAGGAATATTTAATTCAATTTTTTTTGTCAAATGAGTTTTTAACTCCACCTGGTTAGGAATGACTTCCGAATAAGCCGGAACCAATAAAACGTCGTCAAATGTAATGCCTTCACCAATAATCTTACCCATTTTTTCGTCTCTCCTTTTCTTTTTCGATTCTGTAATCTTTTTATGTATATTTATAAAATTGTATAAAAAAATATCGGACTTGTCAAGAGAAAATCCCTCTTTAATAAGAAATAAAATTTTTTTATTTTTTTCAAAAAAATGCTTGCATTTTAAATTATATTATTGTATAATATCACATGTCGGTTGACATTGGGCTATCGCCAAACGGTAAGGCACTGGACTCTGACTCCAGCATTTCAAGGTTCGAATCCTTGTAGCCCAGTTATTATAAAAGCTTTGAATGGCGGTTGTTGTTCAAAGCTTTTTATTTTATCATTTTATCATACGAAGAATGGAGTTTGATTGATTATGAGCAGCACATTGAAACAAGAAATTGAAAAAAGGCGAACTTTCGCCATCATCTCTCACCCGGACGCCGGTAAGACCACCCTAACCGAAAAGTTTTTGTTGTATGGTGGTGCTATCAATCTCGCCGGTTCCGTCAAAGGTCGTAAGGCTGCCAAACATGCCGTTTCGGACTGGATGGAAATCGAAAAAGAAAGAGGAATCTCCGTCACTTCCTCTGTATTGCAATTCAATTATGATGGATTTTGCATCAATATTCTGGACACACCGGGACACCAGGATTTCTCCGAAGATACCTACCGAACCTTGATGGCCGCTGATTCTGCTGTTATGGTTATCGACGGCTCCAAAGGTGTGGAAGCACAGACTATTAAACTTTTCAAAGTCTGCGTGATGCGTGGCATTCCAATTTTCACCTTTGTCAATAAAATGGACCGGGAAGCCAAAGATCCTTTCGAACTCATGGATGAAATCGAAAATGTCCTTGGCATTCGTACTTGTCCCATTAATTGGCCCATTGGCTCCGGCAAAAATTTCAAAGGTGTCTATGACCGCAACACCAAAACCATTTCTCGTTTTCTCCCTTCCGATAACGGCCACAAGATAGAATCCATTGAAGCCAAACTGGGAGACAGCGGACTAGACGAATTAATTACCAAAGAGTATCATGATATTCTCGTGGATGAAATCGAGCTGTTGGACGGTGCCAGCGACGAATTTGACCTTGAAAAAGTTCGTGCCGGCAAATTATCTCCTGTATTTTTCGGCTCTGCCCTTACAAATTTTGGGGTAGAAACCTTTTTACAACATTTTCTGGAGATGACCACTTCTCCTCTTCCACGTATGTCCGGAGAGGAAATCATTGACCCGTTTTCAGAAGATTTTTCTGCTTTTGTATTTAAAATTCAGGCAAATATGAACAAAGCCCACCGTGACCGTATCGCTTTTATGCGTATCTGCTCCGGAAAATTTACTGCCGGTATGGAAGTTACCCATTTACAGGGTGGCAAAAAAATCCGACTCTCTCAGCCACAACAAATGATGGCACAAGAAAGAAAGCATGTGGAAGAAGCATATGCCGGTGATATCATTGGAATTTTTGACCCCGGTATTTTTTCTATTGGAGATACCCTTTACAAATCCAAAAATCCGATTCGTTTTGCCGGTATCCCTACCTTTGCACCGGAACATTTTGCCAGAGTCCGCCAAGTAGATACCATGAAGCGAAAACAATTTATGAAAGGCATTACCCAAATTGCTTTGGAAGGTGCCATTCAGATCTTCCAGGAATTCAATACCGGTATGGAAGAAATCATCGTGGGTGTTGTGGGTGCCCTGCAGTTTGAAGTATTGCAATACCGCCTGCAAAATGAGTACAATGTGGAAATCCGCATGGATCCTCTTCCTTATGAGCACGTACGTTGGATTGAAAATGAGGATATCGATATCAATGGGCTTTCCCTTACTTCCGATGCCAAACGTGTGAAAGATTTCAAAGATCGTCCTCTTTTGCTCTTTACCCATCCATGGAGCATTCAGACTGTTCTGGAGAGAAACGAAGGTCTGATTCTAAGCGAAGTAAGTCAAAATAATGAATAAAGGAGAATTATTATGAAAAAAAGCATTCGACAACTGACATTTGTTTTTCTGTTTTTCTCACTGGCACTTGCCTGTTCCACCCAAGTTCAGGCAAAGAAAAATTTTACTGTCAGTACCACTAGCAAACCTTACAAAAACAAATATGTCAAAACCCCTGTCTACAATAAATATACCAAACATTATCTTACCATCCGTTCTTATCTGGATCAGATGGCAAAGAAGGGCGGCGGCACATTAACTCTTAAAAAGGGAACCTATAATATCACCAATGCTCTTTTAGTTCCATCCAATGTTAAAATTGTGCTTCAGGATGGTGTTGTCATGAATAAGATAAGCAACTCTCATACGAAGAAACTAAAGGCCGGGCATGTAATGTTTGAATGTGTTCGCTTTTCCCGCATCAACAAAAAAAATATTGTGGGCCAGTATAATGGCGAAAAAAATATTCAAATTGTAGGAGAAGGAACGGTTATTATGAATTTAGGCGGTTGCAACAAAAGTGAAGCCATCCGGGTTCCCCACTGTTCCAATGTATTGATTGATAATATCACGTTTACCAATCTGCGAGATGGACATTTTATCGAAATCACGGCTTCCAAAGATGTAACGGTCCAAAATTGTACCTTTAAAAATAACAAAAACGGAGAGCGTTGTGCCATCAATCTGGATACACCGGACAAAGTTACCAATGGATTTAATGGCAAATATTCCAAGTTTGACAAGACACCGGATTCCAATATCATCATTCAAAAATGTGGATTTTACAACTTACATCGTGGCATTGATACCCATCGTTTTTCCCCGGGCAAGTATCATACCAATGTCCAAATCCTTGATTGTACCTTTAAAGACAGCATCCAAAGCCCGATTATGATGCTAAATTGGAAAAATGCCGTAATAAAAGGAAATATCATAGATGGGGTAAAGGGTTGGAACACTAACGATATTCAGCAAGAAAAGTTTGCTATTTTCATGCGTGGTGGTGTCATCGACCCGATGATTTCAGACAATCAAATCAATGGCGTATATATGCCATTTTACGCCAAAGGACATAAGGAAGCTCCTGGTGATATCGCCGCAAGATATCCCGCAACCACCAATAGTATTTCTGCCACAAGTATTGAAACCATGAAACAAAACAAGCTGGGAACAGATTGTATTCTTCGCTATTTTGCCATTAATCACAAGGATATTCTCTATATTGCCAAAAGCGAAAAACATTATGACCAATACGAGTGTCAGAGCAATTCCTAATATAATTTTATAGGCTGGCACCTATCCGATTATCTCAGGCGCACATTTAGCTGTTGTTCACCACGAAAAAGCTGTCAAGCAAAGATTTTCCGATTTTCCATACGAAAAATCTTTCGCCTGACAGCTTTTCTTTTATGTCTTATTTTCTTAAAACAACATTATTTCATCAATGAATTCTTTTTATCAAACATCGTCCTGCAAAGCGTCAAATCCAGTCTCACCGGTTCTGACTTTAACGACATCTTCTACATCATATACAAAGATTTTACCATCTCCGATATGTCCTGTGTAAAGCGCTTGTTTTGCTGCTTCAACAACAGTCTTAACAGGTACGGCACTTACAACAACTTCCACTTTAATCTTAGGAAGGAGCGAGAATTCTACCGGTACACCACGGTAATACTCGGCTTTTCCTTTCTGAGTACCACATCCAAGTACTTGTGTCACCGTCAAACCTTTTACTCCGATTTCATTGAGGGCACCATTCAAGTCCTCAAACTTATTCTGCTTACAGATAATTGTAACTTTCGACAATTTGACATCGGAAGCCAGAGTTTCTTTTGGCTCTCGAACCTGTACCGGAACAGCATCGTCCACTGGAACTTTCTTCTCCGGTTCCGGTGTTGTTGCAGCGATGGCAGCCAAAGCACTGTCACCAATGGTATTGACGCTATCTGAGATAACAAATCCGGAATAAGCGGATTCCAAACCATGTTCTGTTGCATCGAGACCTGTAATTTCCTCTTCCGCAGAGACACGAAGACCAATTGTCTTTTTGATTACCATAAATGTAATGGTAATGGTAACCGCCGTCCAAAGTGCGGTAGCAAACATACCTACAAACTGAATACCAAGAAGTTTAAATCCACCACCGTAGAACAAACCAAGCATTTTCTCTCCATTTGCATCAGCCAATGCATAAGTAGGTGCACTATCGGTTGCAAACAAACCAACGGCAATGGTTCCCCAAATACCATTCATCATATGTACTGCCACGGCTCCAACCGGGTCATCGACACGTAATTTGTAATCCAGAAGCCATACACCAAATACAACAAGTACACCGGAAACAACTCCGATAATGGTTGCTCCAAAGGCATCTGTGACATCACATGGAGCAGTAATGGCAACCAGTCCTGCAAGAGATGCATTCAAACACATGGATACATCAGGTTTACCATATTTAATCCAAGTAAAGATCATACATACAACCGTTGCAACGGCCGGTGCGATCGTGGTTGTTACGAAAATAGCACCAAGCTGCTCTACACTAGTTGCTGCGGCACCGTTAAATCCATACCAGCCAAGCCATAAGATGAATACACCCAAAGCACCAAGTGCAACATTGTGTCCTGGGAAAGCTCCCACTTTAATCGTTCCATCTTTTTTCTTTTTGAACTTACCAATACGTGGTCCAAGAATCGTAGCACCAATCAATGCGGCGATACCACCAACCATATGAATACAGTTGGAACCGGCAAAATCATGGAATCCCATCTGGGCCAACCAGCCGCCTCCCCATGTCCAGTGAGCTTCAATCGGATAAATGACTGCTGAAATTACTGCTGAATAAACACAATAGGAACTAAACTTTGTTCTTTCTGCCATTGCTCCGGAAACGATGGTTGCTGTCGTAGCACAGAATACTAAGTTAAAGATAAATCCGGACCAGTCAAAACTGGAATATCCTGTAAAGATATCAAAATTTGGTTTACCAATAATTCCACCAAGGTCATCACCGAGAAACAGTCCAAAACCAATTAAAATAAATACAACTGTTCCGATACAAAAGTCCATCAGGTTTTTCATAATAATGTTACCTGTATTTTTCGCTCTGGTAAATCCAGCCTCAACCATTGCAAATCCGGCCTGCATCCAGAACACAAGGGCTGCTCCTATCAAAAACCAGACACCAAATACCTGGTCACTTACAAAACTCATTATTTCTTCTGTCATAAAGATTCCTCCTTGTTTTTTGGTTTCTTGCGACTTCGCAAATTCTAAATCTCTCTATTCACCCAGTCGCACCTATTTGCCAGCAAAAAATAGGATAAAAAATAAAAAAACGCCAAGGCAAATGATACTCATTTGCTTGACGTCTTTGTCATGTACGGTTGCTATTATAGAACAATGATTCAAGAATGTCAACCCCCATTTAAAAAGATTACCCAAAAGGAGTAGTCTTCTACTACTTTTTATCTACCGGATTCCCCAATTGCTGCAACTCCGGAAATAAGTAATATAGAAAATAACGTCCTCTGTCTCGATTTTCGGAATTGGTGATGATGCCATAAATCGGTTCTGCCACAACACCTCCACCGCCTTGGAATATGCTTTGATAGACCTCACTCTTTTGTAAATATATACCATAAGCATGGTGGTTTGGATTTTTCTCCGAGTCCGGAATATATAGATAAGGTTCTATTGCCTTCAATTCCTCTTCCGACAAAAATTCATTGAGGTCCACAAAAAAGCCATTGTCCAAATACGTGTTAAAATCCTCCTCCCCAGCAATCATACTATCTAAAAGCGCGGCATAAATCAAAGAGGATACTTGCGACAAGTCACTTGTGACATTGGCTCCTACTTTTTGTGCCAATTCTGAATTGGTATAATACATATGAAAAGAAGACAGATTTTTTTCCGGGTCAAGCTTCATATATTTCGTAAACTCATCCGCGAAGGCATTGACCGGAATTTCCGTCGCCACTTCATTGACGATGGCACAGCGAAAAGCAATGTCTTTTTTGGTAATCACATCCTTATAAATAAAAAATCCCACAACACACAAAATGAGAATGCCGACAATCAGAGGTCGAAGATAATAGGTCTTAAATTGGGTGAATTTTTCTTTTCTATCCATCTTTTTCCAGCGGCTTTTTTCACTTTCGGTCTCGTCCCGTTTTTCATAAATTGCCGCATCTTCTTCCAATGATGTTTTCTTATGTTTTGTATCGATAGCCATTTTCTTTCATCCTTTCCTACACATTGTATATGTGATTCAGGGGGCCATTGCCCTTGCCAAGATTTAATCCTGCTGCAATCGCGCCCGTCAAGTATTCTTTTCCATTTTTTACACTTTCTGCCATGGAGCACCCCTTTGCAAGTTCACAGGCAATAGCCGATGATAACGTACAGCCGGTTCCATGGGTATTGGGATTATCAATAAAAGGAGCCGATATCCATATCGTCTTTTTCTCTTTCCCGTCTACGAGTAAATCCTCTGCCTGGGAAGCTCCGTATTCTTTTCCATGTCCCCCCTTTACCAACACCCCGCAATGATACTTTGTGGCAAGCCACAGTGCTGCCTCTTCCCGCTGGCTTTTCTTTTTTATCTGCCGCTGTGAAAGTTCTTGCATTTCACTAAGATTAGGGGTCACCAAATCCATCAGTGGCAACAATCTTTCTTCCAATACTTTTTTTGCTTCCGGCTTCAAAAGAGCTTTTCCACTGGTAGACACCAGCACCGGGTCCAATACAATCCAAGGCCCTTTCTCCCCCTTCTGCCGGATTTTTTCCAGGCCTGCGGAAACCACTTCGATAATTTCTTCATTACATAACATACCAATTTTTATGGCATCCGGATATATATCCGAAACTACGGCATCGAATTGTTCCCTCACCACATGGGCATCCATGGGATAAACAGCTTTTACTCCACATGTATTTTGTACAGTGACTGCTGTGATTACACTCATGCCATAACATCCCATTGCCGCCATCGTCTTTAAATCAGCTTGAATCCCGGCACCTCCGCTGCAGTCTGAACCGGCTATGGTCAAAACGGTCTTCATTTTATCAGACTCCTTTTCCTTGCAAATTTTCCACTATCCACAATAGTTTTGAGAGATTTATGGGCTTCGGAATGGTGGCATTGATACCACTCATAAACCGAATTCGGCTATCTTCCTGTTCGATTCCTTCATTCATTAGAATAATAGGAAGCTTATTATACTCATTATCCTTATCAAAACGAATTTGTTTGGCCAATTCAAAACCTTTCATATCTTCTAATTCTTTCTCCAGAAGAATTGCCGTAATTTGCCCATAATTAAACTTATCCAACAATTCCATGGCCACTTTTCCAGAAGAAGCCTGATAAACCCTTGCTCCATTGACTTTCAACAAAGAAGCGGTCAATGATTCCTTTTGCTCTGACTTTTCTACTAATAAAAATCCCTGACCATGCATATTTACTTCTTCCATCACATCTTCCCGGTGCACAACACCTTGAAACTGCCGGTTTTCTTTTCCATAGCCCACCGGAATTTCCACCACCACTACATTGCTCTGATAAACTCCCTGGCGAAATTCAATGGTTCCTCCCATCAATTCTGTCAATTTTACCACCAGGGAAATAGAATATCCGCTTCCTCCCAAAGCAATCATCTTTTCTTCGATATTGTAATCGTAATCCTTTTCCACCATTCTCTCAAAAAATTGTCGGTTGATTGCCGGGCCTTCATCTTCCATTCGTATCTGAATCACATTCCGATCCGATTTCTTTTTTTGTGTCTGAAAATACATATTGATATTGCTTCCCTTGGGGGCATATTTCACTGCATTTCCAAGTAAATTAATCAAAATTTCTTTAAAACGCTCTCCATATATATAATACTCCTGTTTCTCGGGGATTTCAATGACTTCATGAATGGAAATATCCATCCCCAGGGAAATCTTTCTCTCTTCCTCACATACTTCCGAACATAATGCATAAAGGCAGCAAGTCTCTGTTGCCTTTCCAAAAGGCGTCTGCAATCTCCAATATTCTTTGGTTGCTCCAATCATCTCATTCATATATTCCACACAGCGTTCTAGCTGCATATGCATATCCGGAATGTCCGGATTCAATAAAATATCTTTCATTTTCTCGATGGGAGTTGACAACTCATCTGCAATATAAGTCATAAAAAACTGACGGGATTTTGCTGCTGCCCTGGCATCCACCAAAGCATCCGTGAGAAGTCTCTGACTCACTTCCCTCTGATATAACTCTTCCGCACGAATTTTACTTACATCACGTACCGCCAGCAAAATCGTATTAATGTCCGTTCCATAAAAAGAAAACGCACATAGTTTATGTATTTTCTTTGTATCCTTAGTATTGACCCGGCAAAAATGATAACCACTGGGCTCCCCTGAGTGCAAAATACGAAGCATCTCATCCAACCGTAGAAAATATCCAATTTCTTTCCGGTCCTTTTCATTTACAATGGTATTGCACCACCATTTGAGGAAGGAATCGTAATACCGATTTCCCCCATAGGATTCATATTCCGACTGTTCGATAAAGTAAGGAACAAAAGCTCCGGTAGGCACATCAATTTTTAGGATAAAACTGTAATCATTTAATATCTGTTCATCAAAAATCTGATGCAATTCCTGACGCATAGTAGTGGGAACAGCATTATAACTTACTTTTTTGACATATCCAATCACACGAGCCGGTTTCCCTTTGACACATATTTTATTCAAAAACAATTCGAAATTATCATAATATGTTGTTCCTGTTTCCGTATTTTTTGTAAGGAGACGAATGGTATCATCAAGGGTATTTTTCCCCCGGATAAATTGCTTTATTTTATTACGGTCCCCTCGAAATACAATATCCTTTTTAAAAAGAATATCCAGATAATCTTCCTCTAATTCATCCGGAATGGCCAGTTTCGTATCATCCGAAATATGATTGCGTCCTAAAATACGAAATTGTTTATGCCGGATATTATATTCAAACAATAAGTCCGCTGTATTATTTAATGTGCGCTCATAACGTTCTTTTTCCTGAATCAGTTCATGCTGAATTGCCTTCTGTCCGCTAATGTCCATCAATATACAAAGATATTCTTCCCCTTCTTCTCTAGAATCAATATAATTTCCCAGGATATGACACCAGACCACTTCTCCCTGTTCTTTGATGCGGGTTCGAAATTCAAAATCAATGGGCTCTCGTTTTGCTGCCTGTTTAATAAAATGCTCCCTGAGTTTTGGTAAATCCTCCGGAAAGGTATACTTTCCGGAAGAACCAAGATATTCTTCCCGCTGTATGTCAAACATATCAAAGTAATGCTGGTTTGCTTCCCGGATATAAAAATTATTCTTATCGATTACAACAAAAACCACACCCCCGGGTACACTTTCATAAGTGACATCCCGTTGGCGAATCAACCGCTCTTTCTCATCAATATCAACAACCGTTCCCTGAATATATTCCTGATCTTCGTCATAAAAACGTTCTCCCATCTCCCAAACCCATTTGTATTCTTCCTCCGCTGTTTTCATCCGGTATTTACAGACATATTTTCCGGTTCCCTGCAAAGATAAGAGGGTTTCTTTTACCACGCGCTCCAAGTCACCGGGATGAATAATATCCGACATCTTTGTTCCAATAAGGTCTTCTTTTTGTGCTGCTGACAATCCCAGCATCCCGGCATAGGAATCATCCACTGCGGCGATTTCATAAGTCCAGGTATACTTACATATTTTAGTTCCAAAAGAAAAACATTTTTTTAGTGCTTCGATATTTTTCTCTTGCTTTTTATCCTTTCGCATTCTGTCCTTCAAAAATTCTTCCATCATTACCTCCATATCTTCTCGTCACACTCTTTCGTTCATAAATTCAGTCGCATCGGTGTAAAACGCATTCCCTGCTTTTTTTGTTCCGGGGTCAACGCCTGAAACCCCATGGCTTCATAAGCATCCCTTCCCTTAGGTGACGCACTGACAGTAATTGCTTTCAATGCCGGATTTTGTTCCAGGCAATAGGCAATTCCCCGCCGAACCAACCTGGTTGCAATCCCCTGTCTTTGATAGTCTTTCCGAACAAAAAGAAGACTTACATGAAACCCATCCCGCATGGCAATAACACCCACTAAGTCAGACTGGTCATAGGCACCAAAAAAAACCATTTCACCAGACTTACATTTTTCGTCCATATTTTCTTTTTGTATAAAGTGATAAAAGGATTGAATTCCCGGTTCTTCATAATCTTCCCGGTCACATTCTTCAAATATATCCTGTATCAACTTCAGTGCTTTTTCTAATTGTCTTTCTCCAATTTTACAAATTTGCATTTTTTGCTCCAAAATCACCTTTTTTTTCTTGAATCCATATTTCTAGTATAATATAATAAGTGTCAAAGTGCAAAACTTTTCTATAATGAAAGGCAGGATTATCAAATGAAAAAACGTTTTAATGACAACTGGAGTTTTTGCAAATTTCCTTTGGAAACTCCACTGGACGATTTATTTCAGAATACTACCTGGACACCGGTGGATCTTCCCCATGACTGGATGATCTATGATACGGAAAATCTCTATGAGCAGGCAGTGAGTTGTTATCGAAAAATTATCAACAAAGAAGAACTTTTGGCTCAGGCAGAAGAAGACACCCCAAAAATTGAACTTATTTTTGAGGGTGTCTATATGAATACAACCATTTATCTCAATCAAAAGAAAATATTTACATGGAAACATGGATATTCTGAATTTGTGGTAGATTTATCGGAGGAATTACAGGAAGGCGATAACGAACTTCTTCTTCGTAATGAATATCATCTTCCAAACAGTCGCTGGTATCCTGGTTCCGGTATCTATCGTGATGTCTGGCTTTTAACTTCCCATGCTTCCCATCTGGTACATAATGGAACTTATCTTTCCACCAAGCAGCTTGGAAAAACCTGGGAGATCTTTATGGACACGGAGTTCCTGAATGAAAAGGGCATTTCCGCAAAAGGACGAATTTGTCATGAGATTTTTGATGCCAATGGTGAACTTGTCACTTCCCACGAAAATGAAATTCTTTTCGAAGATACGGTTCAAACCGACAAACAAGTAATGACGGTTATTGAGCCGAAGCTTTGGGATGTGGAAGACCCTTTCTTATATCAAATTCGAACTTCCCTTTACGAAGGAGATACTCTGGTAGATTCCCTGACCCAGAATCTGGGATTCCGTCATATTGAATTTGATGCCGATAAAGGCTTTTTCTTAAATGGACGCCCTGTAAAAATCAATGGAAGCTGCGAACATCATGTTCTGGGCTCCCTTGGTGCTGCCATGAACAAAGCGGCACTGCGCAGACAGCTTACCACACTAAAAGAAATGGGCATAAATGCCATCCGCAATGCCCACAATATGCCACCGGAACATATGTTAAATCTCTGTGATGAACTGGGACTTCTTCTTTATACTGAGAGTTTCGATATGTGGGAGCGCACAAAAACAGATTATGATTACGGAAATGATTTTAAAGACTGGTGGAAAAAAGATCTTACCAGCTGGGTAAGACAGGACCGCAACCATCCTTGTGTCTTTATCTGGGGAATTGGAAATGAAATCTATGATACGCATTTTGACCGGGGACTGGAATTGACAAAAGAATTACACGAAGCCGTGAGGAAACTGGATTACCGCAACAATGCCTATACCACCCTGGCCTCCAATTACATTGAATGGGAAGCAGCCCAGCGCACTGGTGAGGTCATTGATTTAGTGGGATATAATTATTTGGATAAATGTTATGATGAGCATCATGAAAAATATCCGGATTGGAAAATATTTGGAAGTGAAACCAGTGCTACAGTACAAAGCCGTGGTATTTATCATTTCCCACTGTCCAATCGTCTTCTTACCTTTGACGATTTACAATGTTCTACCTTAGGAAATTGTACCACAAACTGGGGGGCAAAAAATACGGAGCATACCATTATTGCCCACCGGGACCGCGAATTTTGCTTTGGACAATTTATCTGGTCCGGCTTTGATTATCTGGGAGAACCGACCCCATATTTTACAAAAAATTCTTATTTTGGCCAAGTGGATACTGCCGGTTTTCCAAAGGATACTTACTATTTTTATCAGGCAGAGTGGACCGATTATAAAACCCATCCTATGGTTCATCTTCTTCCCTACTGGGATTTTAATGAAGGTCAGCTGATTGATGTACGTATTTTTTCCAACGCTCCAAAGGTAGAATTGTTCTACCAGGGACAAAGCCAGGGGGTAGTGGAAATCGATCATGCTCACGGGAAAACCCTTTCCGGAGATTGGCAGATTCCTTATAGTGAAGGTGTCATCGAAGCCGTTGCCTATGATGAAGAGGGCAATGTGATTGCAAGGGATAAACAACAATCCTTCGGCGATCCGGCAAGCATCCGTCTTACGCCGGACAAAGAGACGCTTACGGCAGACGGCGAAGATCTGATCTTCGTTACCATTGATACGCTGGATGCTGACGGTATTCTCGTTGCCAATGGCCGAAGCCGCATGAATGTATCGGTAACCGGAGCAGGTCGACTGATTGGTCTTGACAACGGCGACAGTTCCGATTTTGACCAATACAAAGGCACCAGCCGCAAATTATTCAGTGGAAAATTATTGGCAATCATTGCTGCAAAAGCAGAAGCCGGCGAAATTCAGGTAACCGTTAGTTCACCATCCCTGCCGGATGCCCATCTGACACTGCAGGCGGTACCTGCCGATACGATTCCTGCCGGCATCTCCTGCCAGATGGAAAATACGACATTTTCCCTTGCTGAAAAGACCTTGGAAGATGGTACGGTCATTCCGGACCGCACGAATGAAATTCCGGTTCGAAAGATTGAACTGACCAATCAGGGCACCTCGATTTTAGATGCGAGCCATAAAGAAACCGTTGTAACAGCTAAAATTTATCCGGAAAATGCCACCTACCGGGACATTGAATTTAAGGCAGTCACACTCAACGGCGTACAGAGCAACGCGGTAAAAATCAACGTGGACAAAGCGACAAATACCGCTTCGATTCAGGCAGTCGGCGACGGCGAATTTCGTCTGTGTTGTACCTGTTGCAACGGCTTAGACCACGTCGAAGTGATCTCCGAACTGGAATTTGAAGTAACCGGTCTCGGGGATGCCACACACGATCCTTATAAGATTGTATCCGCCATTGACTACTCGGAGAGTTCCGATGATGGTCTGATCTTAAGTTTCCAAGGTGGTGTCTATATCACCGGAAATGACCGTACTGTGGTAACGTTTGAAAATATTGATTTTGGCGATTATGGTTCCGATGAAATTCATCTTCCTATTTTCTCCTTTAGTGACACCCTTCCTGTGGAAGTATGGCTTGGTACTCCGGGGCTTCCGGGGGAGACCGGAAGCATCGTAGAACCCGCCTGCGCCGGTACCGCATGTGCCACCGGAGAATGTCTCCTTCAGGCTACTTATGAAGCCAAAAGCTGGTACAATCATTATCAGGAAAATGTATTTACATTAAGCAAACGACTTAAAGGCGTTCAGACGATCTCCATCGTCGTTTATCCGGAAATCAAGATGTCTCTGCAAGGCTTCTATTTCACAAAGGTAGAAAAAGCTTACGCAAAACTTCTTGCCTCCGACTGCTCCAATGTTACAGGCGATATGTTTACGATTGATGGCGATGCCATCCGCGAGATTGGAAACAATGTAACCGTAGAATATACCAATATGCATTTTACAAAAGATGGATTCCACCATATTACCATCTGTGGACGTTCGCATATCGAGATGAATACGATCCATGTAAGATTCGTTCCGGCAGACGGCAGCGATAACGTCATCAACCAGATCGTCGATTTCCCTTACAGCGACGAATCGCAGATACACACTTTCGAGTTAGAGCCGGTATCTGGTGATTATAACTTGAACCTGATCTTCCTTCCGGGATGTAAATTCGATCTGGAATGGCTGCAGTTTGAGTGATAGGTAATATCTTAGTATATC
>JALEKC010000112.1 GCA_022769325.1 Eubacterium sp.
ATCGTAAAATCCTTTTTCCCTGCACTCGTCCTCAACCAGTCCGTTTACCATGTCGTAATATGCATCCATACAGTCATCCTGAACAGCTCGTACCATTATGCCGTACTTTCGCAGAGTCCTGAGCAGATGCACAATCTCATCCGGATGTTCCCCGAGAAACGGCGTTCCAAAAACTACCAGTTCCTCAATATTCTCCTCAAATGCCATGCCGATCATCGACATCTCTATCATTCTGTCAATGCCGAATTTCCCATTGCCAACAACAATAGTTGCCACTACCAGATAACCTTCTTTTTCGCAGAATCTTCTTGTCGTATCCGCGATCCATTCATCGAAATCCGGATTTCCGGTTAAGTTCTGAAATATCATAGTTCTCACAGAATACTGCCTGTCCTTTAAATCATTTACTAACATGTGCATAATGTCTTCTCTCCTTTTGACAAATTATTCTGCAGCGCTGCTTATTACGATCGTCTGTGCCCTTGGCACAATTTTATAATAAATGAATGCATCCCATTTTTCGAGAAAGCAAACTATCCACTTTTAGGAAACTTTACTTTCCTTTTTTCTATTTCATTATTTGAGGATACATGTTAAAATAGTTTTCACACTCTAAGAAAAGAAGGTATACTATGCAGATAGATTACGAAAAACTTGCGTCCATTGCTACTGATCCGGCATCGCGCTCTACAATGGCAAAAGACACCAGTGAAGTTTTAGCTTCATACTTGCAAATATTGTCCAATTTGATCTATGCCTCCGAACGGTTGTCAGAAAGTGAAATGGCCATGATTATCAGCAGTTTGAACCGTTGGGTTACGAAAAAGGATCTTTCGGTGAAGCGTTCTTATGGAGTAGGCACGATTGTTCAAATGGAGTGGGGAAATAATTTTTCTCCCGAACTTTCTTACAAGCATCCTGCTGTTATTATTGAAGAATGGGCAAATACCGTTTTAGTAATTCCAACCACAAGTACCCCTGCAAAAGTAGCCGCAGCTTATCATCCAACCGATAATCCACCCGGCAAATGGTACTATCGTAAAGTTGGTGTTGCTGAAGGATTTGCACATGATTGTGCTTTGATTCTCAATAATGCAAAGATTATGTCGAAAGCCCGTATTATTTCTGTATCAGGAATGATTGCCGGAGATTTAAGCAATGACAATAATGTTTTTCGTGAAGTACGTAAAACTATGATCAAACACTTCTTCTCAAAAGAATGGATTGAGCACCAGAAACTGGTACAGGCCCATGAGCAAGAGTTAGAAAAGAATAAAGCATTACAAGAGGCTTATGACAAGCTCCTTGAAGAGAATAAATTACTGAAATCCGCAAATAATAAAGCTACTGCCGAAAAAAATGAAAAGTCACAAGAAACCAATTGACTTTTGGGTGCATATACTTTATTATGAGGGTGTAAAAAAGCGATATACGCCGTAAGGGCAAGCTTTTAATTACCGATTGTACGCCGTAAGGGCAATTTTTTAAGAAGTATTTTCGCCGTAAGGGCAGTGAAGGCACTCACTTTTGTGGGTGCCTTTTACATTTAATCCTTTTCTAAAGATTCATTATCAGACGCAAGGAGGTTGTGATTTCACAGGTCCTTTTTTAACCCAGAGGATACTGCTCCATCTGTTTAAAAATATTGAAGTACCATTTTTTCTTTTCCAATGAAAGACCTGAAAACCAATCTTCATACAGTTTTTCTTCTTCGCTTGTCTCCTCTTTTCCCGTCAATATGTACTCTGGTGTGCATTGGAGGAGTGCCACGATTTTGTTGAAATTTCTCTCTGTGATTACATTACCTGTCTCAATTTTTGTTATTGTCGGCTTCGAAACTCCGATTGCTTCTGCCAGTTTTTCCTGACTGGAATAGCCCGCGTCTCTCCGTAATTCGGCAATTCGTCGACCGCATTCAAAATTGAAATCACTCAGATCATAACCTATCATTCGTGGCTCACCTCCTTCCCTGCTACATTTTTCTTTTCTGTATCATGACAATGCCATCGTAAATGATGTGATCAATGTTTTTTATGATACCATTCCTACCCCCCTAAATCCCCCCTGCCCAACTCCCCAGGGGGGACTTATTTTTCTATATCCACTATGTCACGATTTTCCGGCATACTACATCTTTTGCCTCTTTTCGACATCTTACTACATACTATGTAAAATTCTTGTCGTTCTGTGACGATGTAAAATTTTTTGTTAAAAAAAGACGCACAGGAAAGAACTTAGCATCTGCTAAATCTCTTTCCCATGCGTCCGCGGTGAGTCATGTTTTGGCAGGCATCAGTCCTGCCGTATTTCAACAAGCTCCCATATCATGAGGCCTTCATTCAATTGTCCTTGTCAGATGACTGCCACAACTGCCATCTCTGATGAAAACGATTATTTAGATATAGACCTTTCCGATCTTATCTGCCATCGAAATTAATGCGCCCTCTGTCACATTCTTAAATATCAATACTCTGCTACACTTATTGGTACGACATTTGATTGTGATTCCGGATAAAATCTTTGCATCCTTATCTCCTGTAAGTTCGTACCGGATCCCCAAACTCTTTTTACACTTCTTACAATAAAAATCTATTACCTTTCTCTCCAATTCAGTCTGCTCCTTATTCATACAAAATTACCACTTTTACAATTCTGTACTCGTAAAGGAAAGGGAAATCACCTTTGCAAGTCCTTTTGCCGGGAGTTCCGATGCATGTTTCCATGCCCCGACAGATGCTGATCTTTGAAACGGACTGATCACATA
>JALEKC010000191.1 GCA_022769325.1 Eubacterium sp.
CATCCTTTTTACAAAACTCCCGTCGAATACATTCTTGGTGGATTCAGCCTTGAAATGCGAGTTTTGTAACTGTTCAGAACCTAAATAGATACGAATGAGGGATTGGTTTTGAATAGAATCTAAAAAGGGGAAAATTGGAGAAAGAAAATTATTCTTATATAGACAGATTTTAATAAATATGGTAAAATATGTCGTATGAGTTTTTTGAAAAATAGTAACGATTCAGGATCTGCATTCGCAAAATGCCAGAATGTACATTTGGGCTAATTATGAAGTAGACTGGCTGGACATTTTGCTCATTGGGAGGTTACTCCCTGGTCTTCATATGTGCAAGCTGTACTATATCCGCAAGCGCAAACGTACAACTTGCACATATGCAGCCGCAGGTCCTGAACAGTTACTGATATTATTGTTAGAAAAATATGAAGAATAGAAGGAGATTTCTGGAATTTTGCTGAAAATTTTGGAAATCAATTTGAAGGAAATGAAAAAAGAATGGATAATAAAAACATGCGTTTTGTTTACGACCGTTTTATTAATGGGGTGTTCTGGCTTAGATTTAGGAGGGAAAAGTATAAAAAAGGAGAATGAAAATCAATTTGAAGGGGCGGATGATTTTTATGGGGAGATTTTATCGGAAGAGTATGAACGGTATATTAAGGAAAAACTTATAGATTACAAGGATGATATCAAAGGCTTAAATGTATGTTTTACTCAGATGCAGGGAGAAGAAATTGATGAAAGTATAACTATAGATAAGATTTTTGAGAAGAAGATGGATGTGCCACTGTTATCAAAAATATTTATCAAAGTGGAAAATCAGACTCGGGAAGAAATGGAAGAACTGTCAGCTGCGGTTGAACGTATCATAAATCAGGCGGATATATATGGGGCTTATATATTATATTTCGTAAAGGAAGATGATATTATCAGCAGGGGAATAGAGCAGAATGTGTTAAAACATGATGATTATGTTTATAAATATTCTTTTCAAAATTTTAATCAAGGAGGGGATGAAAATGCAGGTCCTGAATAGTTTTGTAAAAAGGAGTATCTGATAAATAATATGTAACTATCATGTTGGTAAATATGGGTTCAATTCAAAAAATCAAAGTAAATACGGAATGACTGTAAAAAACTGTTACAATAAAAAGGCAGTATTTGACAGTATATGCTATTTGTTGTATACAATAAGTAGGAGAAATCTGTGTATTATAGGGGTCAAAATATCTTTTGCCCTAAACTTTAAGGAGAGCAGATTAAGAGGAAACTTCTTTGTGTTGCGATATCTGGCTGCTACCGTATGAAAATAAAGATAGGTATTCTTGTTGTTAAAAGTGGAATTTGTTGGAAAAACGTAAAAATAGAAGAGATAATGGACGGATAGATATGAAAATTAAGAAGTTGACATTAAATAATTTTATGGTATTTGAAAATGCGGAAATGGAATGGTCGGATAATATTAATATTATTTGTGGCGAAAACAGTACGGGCAAAACGACATTGTTAAAAGTAATGTATTCTCTGATTAAGCCGCTTAGTAACGTAAATAAAGGGACTTTATCAAAAGAGATGGAAGAACAGATTTTTGTAAAAAAGATACAGGGGGTATTCAGACCGGATGAAATGAAAATTGGCAGATTGGTAAGCCGAAAGCAGGGAAGTAACAGAACAGAATTTTCGGTTGATTTGGAAAAAAGAGATAGAATTTCGGTTGCATTTGGAAACAGGCAGGAAAATCATGCAGATATTCGAATTGAACAAAATGGAAGCATTAAGAAATATGATGTGATTTATATTCCAACGAAGGAAATGATATCTACGGTGGAACATTTTGTTTCATTATATGATGAATATCATATTGATTTTGAAGAAATGTACTATGATCTCGCGAAATTATTGGACCGTCCACTTTCCAAAGGACCAAATACAACGGAGCAAAATCAGGTGTTAAGCAGTCTGGAAGATATCATGAAGGGACAGATTGTACAGAAGAATAAGAAGTTTTATTTCAAAATAAGGGGTGAGGGAGAGTTTGAGATGGGATTGCTTTCTGATGGATACAGGAAGCTTTCAATGATTATCTATATGATTCTTTCTGGAAGCCTGAATAAAAATACGATTTTATTTTGGGACGAGCCAGAGACGAATATGAATCCCAAAATGATCCGCCCAATCGTACAGGTAATGATAACTTTAGCCCAAATGGGAGTACAAATTTTTGTTTCAACTCATGATTATTTCATTCAGCAGGAATTTAATATGTTTGCAGCTTATCCAGAGTTAAATCCTGCAAAAATGGATGTTCGTTTTATATCATTATATAGAGATGAAAAAACGCATGATATTAATTATGAAATGAAGAACACAGCGTCCGACTTAACACACAATGCAATCATGCAGGAGTTTGATGCAATGTATGATAGGGAGCAGAGGATAATTTATGGAGATTAACATTAAGGAGGAAAGTGGATTAAAGTTTGCGTTTCCGAAAAAAAATACAGTGGTAAAATTTGATGATACTCGATTTTATCGAGCGTATTTTAACAAACTGCCGGAATCAAAAGGTGTTGATTTTATTTCTGCCGATAAAAATAAAATTGTATTTATAGAGGTAAAGAACTGTGTTGGGGATGAAGGAAATTGCCGGTGGAGAATTGTACCTAATAATCAGAAACGGGAAACTACACATACATCAGTTAATATTGAAGGAAGAGACAGTTTGGATATTGAAGTTTCTCAAAAAATTGCGATGACAATAGCAGCTCTGTGTGGTGCAAAATCATTTGGAGATACAAAAGAATGTTTGAAAGAACTGAAAAGTTTTATTCAGTTTCTATCAAGTGATACATTTTCAGGCGACTCGAAAAAGAAATATGTGATTTTATTTCTTGAGGGAGATTTTGGAGGTCGAACACGAACCAAAAAAATGATCATGAAAGCATTACAGGATAGTATAAATAAAAAACTGCAGTGGATAAACTGTAGAGTTTCTGTAGTTGACTCTGATACATATGATCCTAAAATATTTCAGATTGTGTCTTGAATCCGTATGCGAAAGGTATGGTGGCTGGACTGACAAGGGAGTAACAGTAAAGTACTTGGGCAGGAAGTCCAATGTGAAGTCAATAAAACTATAAAACGGTTATAATAAAAAGGCAGTATTTGACAGTAAATGCTATTTGTTGTATACTAAAATGAGCTTTTAAAAGTAAAGAAGCATCGCAGGAAAAATATCTGCAAGGCAGGTATCCGCAGGATTAAGAAAACCAAAAAGGGAGCTTATAATAAATAAAAAAAGGAGAGTATGCGTTATGAAAAGAAAAAATGTATCAAAAGTGTTTCTGTTTGCTGCAATGGCTATCTGTCTTATGGCGGCAGGGCTTCTTTCTCCCGGGACGGCAAAGGCCGAGACTTATGTGAAATATGGGTTTGAACCCAAAAGCATTACCTGGGTATGCAATGGAAAGAATAACGTGAATGCCGTAATGTTCTGTGGATATACAAAAGATGGAAGAAAATACAAATTTAAGCCAAGATTTTACAGTCTTAATACTAGAATCCTACAGATTTCAAAAGACGGAAATGTCGGGGTAAACGACAAATTAAAGGGGGCAAAAAAATCAGGAAGCACAAAGCTGTGTGCTACATAT
>JALEKC010000100.1 GCA_022769325.1 Eubacterium sp.
AAAACGGCTTTTACCCGGGCAACCAGTTCCTTGGAATCAAAGGGTTTGATGATATAGTCATCGGCACCCAGTTCCAGTCCCAGAACTTTGTCAAAGACTTCCCCTTTTGCCGAGAGCATAATGATAGGAACGGTGGAAGTCTTGCGAATCTCGCGGCATACGTCGTAGCCATCGATACCCGGAAGCATGATATCTAAAAGAATCAGGTCCGGACGAAAAGAAGTATTTTTTTTCAAAGCATCCTCTCCGTCGTAAGCCTGCATACATTGAAAACATTCTTTTGTCAGATATAATTCAATTAACTCAGCAATATTGGTATCGTCATCCACAATTAATATTTTTTGTTTCTCTGCCATGAAAATCATCCTTTCTACTCATTGATTTCATATATTATTTGAATTCTGCCACGGTAACGCCGTAGCCGCCTTCTCCGTATTCACCCATGCGATAGGTTTTGATATATTTACTTTTTTTGAGGTGACTCTGGACGGCATTTCGCAAAGCACCGGTCCCTACGCCGTGAATAATGGTAATTTGATGGAGTTTAGCAAGGTAGGCGTCATCCAGATACTTATCTAAGAGCGAAATGGCTTCGTCCACGGTCTTTCCGATTAAGTTGATGCTGGAAGAAACTTGCAGAGACTTCATCATTTTGAGTTTGCCGGCGCCGGAACGCTCTCGCAATTGTTCCTTCCGATTTTGCAGTGTCTCTTCTTCCAGAAGTTCAAGATCATTTACATTTACTTCTGAGCGCAGAATACCCATCTGCACAAAGCATTTTCCCTTGGCATTTGGCAATGTAGCCACAGTACCTTTCATACCCAGAGAATGCACCAATACCATATCTCCGATGCAAAGTTTTCCCGGGGCGGTTTTTGGACGTCCTCCCTTTTGCTTGGAAGCAAGTTTGTCCTCAGTCTTTTTCAATTGTTCCCGGAGTGCAGAACGCTGGCGCTCCATTTCGTTCACCGTACCGCTGCCGCCATCCATCCATTTATTGTATTTGCGAATCGAGTCATCCGCCATATCTTTGGCTTTTTGCAGGATTTCACTGGCTTCTTCATTGGCTCTTCGCAGAATTTTATCCTTTGCTTTGTCAATCCGCTCATTCTTTTCTTCCAGTTTCTTTTTCTGTTTTTCGACTTCCTCCCGAAGTGCCGCTGCTGTGGCCCGTTCTTTTTCCAATTCTTTCCGTGTGGTTTCCAGACCGGTGACAACGTCTTCAAAGGACTTGGCATCTTCGTCCACAAGAGATTTGGCTTTTTCAATGATTTCATCGGAAAGCCCCAGCTTACTGGAAATAGCGAAAGCATTACTTTTGCCGGGAACGCCGATAAGAAGCCGGTAAGTGGGTTGTAGAGACTCCACATCAAATTCACAGGAAGCATTTTCCACTTGCTCCGTAGAGAGGGCATATTGTTTCAGTTCACTATAATGTGTGGTGGCCATGGCAGTTACATTTCGCTGTAGCAGATTGTCCAAAATGCTGATGGCAAGAGCTGCCCCTTCAATGGGGTCGGTACCGGCACCAAGTTCATCAAAAAGTGCCAGTGTATTCTTATCCGCCCGTTTCAGGATGGAAATGGTATTGGTCATATGGGAAGAAAAGGTACTTAAGCTCTGCTCGATACTTTGTTCATCCCCGATATCGGCATATACTTCATGGAAGACCCGAAGATGGGAGCCGTCAAAGGCAGGAATGTGTAGTCCGGCCTGACCCATCAAGGTAAAGAGTCCCACGGTTTTGAGAGATACGGTCTTACCGCCCGTATTTGGTCCGGTGACGATAAGGAGCCGATAATCTTTTCCCAGTATAACATCAATAGGAACCACGCGTTCTTTTGGAATCAGTGGATGTCGCCCTTTTTTTATCTCGATATAGTTGGAATCAAAAATAGGCTGGCTGCCCTGCATTTTCTTGGATAATTTTGCCTTTGCAAAAATAAAATCAAGGTCTGCCAATAAAATGACATTTCGCTCCAGCCCTTCTGCTTCCGGTGCACAGATGCTGCTGATGGAGGCCAGAATCCGTTCGATTTCATCCTGTTCTTTCATGGCAAGTTCTGCCAAGTCATTATTTAGTTTGACGATGGCCATGGGCTCGATAAAAAAGGTGGAACCGCTGGAACTTTGGTCATGTATCATGCCCTGAAAAGCGGATTTGTATTCCTGTTTTACCGGCAGGCAGTAACGCCCATTTCTCATGGTTACGAGGTTGTCCCGAAGCATGTCTCCGGAGGCATTTACTGTGGCAGACAGCTGTTCTCGGATTTTATCGTTGGTTGTCTTTATGGCACGACGGATGCGTTTTAATTCACTGCTGGCATCATCGCTGATTTCTTCTTCCGACAAAATGCAACGATGGATTTCCTGTCGAATTTCCGGAAAGGTCTGAAGGCCATTAAATCGGCCGGACAAAAAATCTGTTTCCTCGTCTTTTTTATCAAATTCCACGGCACGTTTTGCCGCTTCCAGCAAAGCGCCGATTCGCAAAAGCTCGCCGGCACCCAGCGTTCCTCCCTTGGAAAGAGGCACCAGACTGGGGCGAATATCCGTCAGACCATGGAAGGAAAGACTGCCATGATGAAAGAGCCTTGTTAATGCATGGCTGGTTTCTGCCTGCAACGCCACGATTTCACTCTGGTCCGAGGAAGGACGAAGCCTTCTGGCACGGTCTTTTCCCAGAGAAGAGTCGGCCTCTTCCACGAGCATATCAATGATTTTATCAAATTCTAATGTTTTTAAAACTTTCTTATTCACAATACTCTCCATTCTCACATGAATATGTTGTTGATCATTTTTATATTTCTCCCTATATTCAACTATTGTAAACGAAAATGGGTTAGCAATCAAGGAGTTAGAGAAAAAAGTTTGTGTCAAGTGGACGAAGAGGAAAATTTATGGTATTATTGTTAATAGGATGTTACGATTCACGTCGGGTTTGCGGAGCCTTGAAGGATGACGACGGCATAGTAAGTTTTCTGTGAATGGTAACGTATGGATTATGGACAACGGAGAGGTGTTTATGAATATAAATGGTACCAATGTTTGCATCGGATGTATGAAGCCGCTGGAGAAAACAGGAGGCTGTTCTTTTTGCGGAATGAAACAGGAAGAGTACAATCCGATTCCTCGCTGCCTTTTGCCGGGAACCAAAGTGGCAAACCGGTATATTCTGGGCAAAGTACTGGGGGAAGGCAGTTTTGGTATCACTTATATCGGATGGGATGAGACATTGGGGATTCCGGTGGCAGTAAAGGAATATTTCCCCAGTGAAATGGTAAGCCGGGATGTAATCTGCGGCAATGGAAATGAGGTTTATTTATACGAAAACTCAAAAAAAGACCGGTATCAGGAAGATTTGAAAAAGTTTCTCAATGAGGCAAGGTGTCTCTCGAAATTTAATGAAGTAGAGGGAATTGTATCCGTCCTTGATTTCTTTTATGAAAATAATACCGCTTATATTGTCATGCAATTTATCGACGGCGTCAGTGTGAAAGAATATGTCAGGGAGAAAGGGAAAATGTCCGGCAGCCAGGTCTTGGAAGCCATGGGGCCGGTTTTGCTGGCACTGGAAAGGGTTCATGGAGCCGGCATCGTGCACCGGGATATCAGTCCGGATAATATCATGATAAAAAAGGACGGAAGTCTGGTATTAATTGATTTTGGAGCTGCCAGATTGCGAAATATTGACAATACCAAAACCATGACAGTTTTATTTAAAAGAGGTTTTTCTCCGGAAGAACAATACCGATATAAAGGAAGATGGGGCGCCTATACGGATGTGTATTCCATCAGCGCCACCATGTATTTTATGCTGACAGGAGTGACGCCGACGGATTCTGTCATACGAGCTCTTGGCGATGATATGCCTTCACTGGTGTCCATGAAAGAACTGGAACTTTCGGTAAAGCAGCGGAAGGCGATTATGAAAGGTATGGCAGTAAATGCCCAGAACCGCTGGCAGAGCATCTCGGAATTGCATGAGGCCCTTTATAAAGAGGAGCAATCCGGAAAACCGGTGGGAAATAAGGGAAAATGGCCTGCATTCTGTGCTTGTGTGGCGATAACCGTACTGGTAGCTGTCTTTGGCAGCTGGTGGTATTTGAAAGCATCTTCCAAGAAATCCAATGTTACAAAATCCCCAGAATATGGAACAACAGAGGTTGTTCGGAAATTGCCTGCCAATACGCCATTAGCCACTGTCGAACCCATGATTTCCACACCGGAGGTTACAGAAAAGAAGGTGGCGGTAACCAAAGAAAAAGAAAAGACAGAAGTTCCGGATGTTGTAGGCTTAAAGGTAAGCCGTGCCAAGGAAAAGTTAAAAAAGAGTCATTTGAAATATAAGATAAAGTATCAGGAAAGTGAGAAAAAGAAAGGGTTGGTTCTTTCCCAAAGTGTAAAAAAAGGGAAAATGCTTTCTTACAATGCCACCATTTCTCTTACCGTAAGTAAGGGAAAAGCGACAGTTACCCCGGCCCCTACCAAGAAGCCTTCGTCGCAAAATACGAAGAAAAAGGAGACAAAAGATATGGATTTTGTGGGGGTTATCCAATAAGAAATAACCCCCACAAGTGGAAAAGGAGTTAATGCAAATGAAAAATCAGTTTGAGACATTTGATGTCTTTATCATTTCCCAAATGGGTTATGAACTGCAGGGAACCAAAGAGGAAAACGAGCAGTTGAGAAAAGAGGCTTATCATACATTTTTGCATCGCATGCAAGGAGAAAAACCGGCATCTTTACCCACCATACGACGTTGGTTTGGAATCCATGGAAATATGACTCCCACCAGAGAGCAGATTTTTCGTGTGGCATTTGCTCTGGGGCTTTCTCAGGAAGAGACGGAAGAGTATCTGACCAAAGGAATCTCCCAGCCGGGATTTCAGATCAATGATTATATGGAAATTATGGCCATGTATGGCTTGGAAAATCATTGGACGTTTGAAAAATACCAAAGTCGCAGGAAAGAATATGAACAAAACCTTGTGAAAGAGCATGAAATAAGTCACGAGGGCAATACCCAGTGGATTATGCGGGAATTTCAACATCTCAAACATGAGCCGGAGGAGCAGTTTATGTATTGGATGTGGAAACATGCCAAAGTATTTAAAGGATACAGCAAGACAACGCAGGAATATCTCAATAAATATCGGCAGACCGTCCTAGAATATATGCGTCGGGATGTGAAAAAAAGTCTGGATCTTCTTTTGGCAGAAACTGGATATGACAACTGGAAACAAAAGCGATGCCTTCATCTGCCGGAAGGGGAATTGGAATGTATAAGAAAATATTTGAAATGGAATAAAAGGGCAAAAAATAAAGAGGTTTCCGAAGATTTGGCAAATAATATTCTGGAACTTGCCAAACTTGCCTATTCTCAAAGCGGACAAAATGCCAGACTGATACGGGAGATATATCCCACCATTCGTCAGGGAAAAGAGAAACGGTCGTCTTTTCCCAAAGAATTGGCAAAACCAGTGACAGATAAGTACATCTCGGACTTGTTTCACATTCCGGAGCGAAATGAAATGCAGATTAATATCCGACAAGCAATGACGGAACTGGAAAAATATGAAGAAGAGGACGAATGTCCCGAATATATCAAAAATCGGATTTTCGAATATAGCAAAGGACATGTCACGGTGGAATCTGTGGGTGAGGCCGAAGCTTGGCTGGAAAAGTTTGATGATGAGGGGCGACGCAGGCGACTTATGGTCAAGCGAAGTGACCTTCTTCCTATGATTTTATATGTAGCACAGCAACGGTATCTGGAGCAAATGGCAGAAAATCATCAGGAATATTGTCAAAGCGAGGCAAAGAAACTGTTTTTAACCATGGCAAATGCCGTGATGATTGGCTGTAATATGCCGGAAATCAATGAAAAATATCGATATGACAGGTTGCTGCTGGATTGTTATCAGCAAGAGGAAATGTATGGATATGGAGATATTCCCGAGATGATTCTGGGATAAAATCGTAGATGTTAAAGGTGTGAGAAGAGATGAAAAATCAAAGATGGAAGAGAAAAATCGCCAGAATTCTTGTGTTGGCATTATGCCTAACCGGTTATCGGATGCCGGTGGACACAAGGGCGGCAAATGTGGAAGAAAGTGGGTACGCCCTGGAAGATTCCGATTGGGAATCCAAGGAAGTTGTGGAAGAACTGGATGAAGATAATGTCGACAGTTTGGGAAACCGTTATACCCTCTATAAGGATGGTTGGGCATCTTTAAGTGAATTTTTAAAGCCTCTTCCTCAGAATGAAGAAGGAGACTACATTCTTCGAGTTCCGGACAAGGTAATAAAGGAAGGGACAGAATATGTGGTGAAAAGTCTATATATTCAGCCACCTTTTTCCATGGAAATGGGAAAAATAAAATTTTATCTCGGGAAGGAAGTGACAGAGGTCACATCGTATGAGACAGGTGTATCGAAAGAATTTATTTTGCATTCGGAAAATAAGTCTTTTATCGAAAAAGAGGGATCTTTATTTTCGGCAGATGGGAAGAAACTCCTCCATTTTTGTGATAAGAATTATGGTGAGGAAGGAGTGTATGAAATCCCCGAGGAAGTTACTTCTTTAGGTTCATATGCATTTTGTGGTGCCAAAGTCAAGGAAGTTGTATTAAATGACAACATTGTTGAGATTCCCTGGGGCTGCTTTGAAGAAGCGACCATTCAGAGGATTGACTTGAACAAAGTCCGGAAGTTGGAATATCGGTCGTTTTGTTATTGTTCTTCTTTGGAGGAATTGCGGATAAGGGAAAATGGTGTATCTATTGGGAGTCAGGCTTTTTCATCTACAGCCTTGAAATATTTGTATTTGCCGAAAGGAACAAAACTGGAAGAAAGCGGAATATTTTGTTCTAAGAGTCTGGAGACGGTTCTCATGGATGAGAATATTGTACATGCGGATGACAAAGAAAGACTTGAACTGGGATTACATTTACAAACAATAGTATTATCCAATACCGTCAAGGAAATAAAAGTTACAGGATGTCCGAGACTACGCAAATTATATCTCCCGGATAATGTAACTTCCATATCTCAGGGGGGATTGGAAAATGGCGGCGATTTAACAGTATATGGAAATGAAAATAGTCCGGCAGCAGATTATGATGACGATAATATGAGATTTGAATCTCTGTCCGGCCATGAACACACATTGGAGGAAGTCACCTTTTTTCAATATGAAACCTGGGGAGTAAAGGGGAAATATTGTAGAGAATGCGGTTATGCAACCGATTTGGAAGTAGTGGATTTTGAAGAAGGAGATAGAGATTCCATGCCGGAACTTCTCAAACATCCCGAGGAAAAATGTCCGGAAGTATTGAATCTCAATTCAAACAAGAGAGACAATCAGGGTTTAAAATATGAATTAGACCCTGTTTATCGAACAGCAACGGTAATTGAAGAGGATGAAAACAGGCCTTTTCCTAAAGAAATATTGTATATACCGGAATATGTGGAAAAAGATGGAAAAAAATATGAAGTGATTTCCATCGGGGAAAGTGCAATTTGGTATGCAAATGTTGTAATTCTCTCGGATAAGATACAAGAAATACAAAGTCAGAATTTTGGCGGTGCAGCTGAACTGGAATTGGGAGAACGAGTGGAAAAAATTGATACAAAAGCGTTGAACTATTTTACAGGAAAAATGAAAATTTCGGAGAAGAATCCTTATTTTAAAATTGTGGATGGAGTCCTTTTTAATGCGAATATGACAATATTGTACAAATACTTGCCGGATTATAGAAGAGAAGAATATACGGTTCCTACATCCGTAACAACGATTGCCAATTATGCCTTTTACAGCCCCAAAAAACTGGAAACGGTGTTCATTTATAATAAAGAGAGAGTGACATTGGATGGGGATTTATGCAGTACTGGAGGGGCCTATGATGTGGATGTTGTCTATTTGGTAGATGATACCATCGTTTATCCGGAACCTACCATACCTCCAGTTACAGACGAGTATATGTGGTATGAGGAGGAAGATTTGATGGCGGACCTGAATGATGGCAATGAGGATTCGTATGGAAATTGTTACAAACTAATCGGTTCCAGTCTGACAGCAGAATTGACCTCGGTAAATTTATCCGGATATGAAGTGAAAGATGGCATCATTGAAATGAGGATTCCCGATAAGGTCAAGGCAAGTGGGCGAATCTATACCGTAGCCAGTGCGGCATTACGTGACCGTTCTTTGGAGGATTTGGAAATCCATCTGTATATAGGAAAATATTTGAACAATGTGATTTTTACGCGTTTTCATCCAAGAGTTGCCAGCTATGTTCATGTGCAAAATGAATCCTATGTCAGCGACAAGGGAAGTTTATTTGATAAAAGTAAGGAACGTCTGGTACGTTTTTATGACAAACCTTATCAGGGGGGCAGTTATACTTTACCAAGAAACCTGACAGAAATTGGAAGCGAAGCCTTTTGCAGGGCAGATGTTCGGGAGATTTGTTTTAACAATGTAGTCACTTCGATATCCAGTAATGCTTTTTCTTATTCTTCTCTGGAGCGAGTGGATTTGGGACGTGTTACCTACATAGGAGATAGTGCATTTTCTCATTGTGAAGAGTTGAAGGAAGTAGTCTTTCGTGAACAAGGAATCAATATAAAAGAACTTGCCTTTAATGATACAAAAAGTCTGGAGGCAATATACATTCCTCCCTCATCTACTATAGGATCAGCGGCATTTCAGGACTCCGGTTTGAACATGGCTGTGCTGGGAGAAGGGGTAACGATGACAGAAGATTATTGCTTTTCATGTTGTAGACAGCTGCAGATGATTTTTCTTCCCTTAGAACTATCTCTTTTGGGGGAGTACACATTTCAAAGTTGTAACAATCTATCCAGACTGTATGTGCCGGAAAGTGTTACATCCATAGGTGATAAGTGCTTTTTGAATACTACAGTGGATTTGTATGGAAATGTGGGAAACACATTTCAAAGTTATTCTGATTCGACATTTAAGACCCGTTGTTTTCCGCTGGAAAACCATGAGCATTCCTGGCAGGAAGTTACGTTCTTCTCGTTTGACACTTGGGCGGTAAAAGGGAAATATTGTAAAGAATGTAGTGCCGGAACCGGTTTTGAAATGGTGACCTGGGAGGAATCGGAAGAGGTAACGCTTCCTGCCCAATTGCCGTTGCCGGGTACAAAGTGCCCGGAAAAACTGGAATTGGGAGGGGATAATACCGACTCAAATGGCGTTGTGTATGAATTGAATCCGGAAACTATGACGGCGACAGTTTTAAAGACAAGTCCGGGAGGAGAGGAAAGAAACTATGTTTTATTTCTCCCGGAAACTGTGGAAAAAGATGGGGAAATTTATACGGTGGATACCATTGGAAATAATGCTATTCAAAATGCTATTCGTGTCAAACTTCCGGATACCATAAAAAAATTGGAAAAGAATAGTTTTGACCAAAATATCAGAGAAGTGGTATTGGGAAGCGGATTATGTCAAGTGGATGAGGAGGCTTTTTCTCTGACGAATAACTTGCAGCGTCTTTCATTTCGAGAAGGAACAACGAACGACTATTTTCGGTGCCAAGATGGTATCTTATTAGATTTGAACGAAACAATGTTATATAAATTTTGTGGGTATCAGGTGGGCGAGTACGAAATTCCCCAATTTGTAAGGAAAATTATGGGTCATGCATTTGATGGTGCCGGATCTGAAACCGGGTTGACCCAGGTGGATGTGACACTTTACGAGGATATGCAAATTCATGAGGATGCGTTTTATGGATGTGATGCGGTGATTCAATATATAACACCGCCGACCCCGAGCCCTACGGCGAGTCCAAGCCCTACGGCAAGCCCCAGTGTGGGGCCAACGGTCAGCCCAAGTCCCAGTGTGGGGCCGACGGTCAGTCCAAGTGCAAGCCCTACCGCCAGTCCGACAGTAGCACCGACGGAGACGCCGGAAGCCAGTGCGAGCCCAAGCCCTACGGCAAGCCCAAGTCCAGCCCCCAGTGCGGGACCGACGGTCAGTCCAAGCCCAAGCCCTACGGCGAGTCCAAGCCCAAGTCCCAGTGTGGGGCCGACGGTCAGTCCAAGTGCAAATCCTACGGCGAGCCCAAGTCTAAGCCCTACGGCAAGTCCGACAGTAGCACCGACGGAGACGCCGGAAGCCAGCGCAAGCCCGAGTCCTACGGCAAGCCCGAGTCCAGCCCCCAGTGTGGGGCCGACGCAAAAACCGGAGGAAAGCATGGGGCCGAGCCCAAGCCCAAGTGTGGGGCCGACGGTCAGTCCAAGTGCAAATCCTACGGCGAGTCTAAGCCCTACCGCCAGTCCGACAGTAGCACCGACAGAGACACCGGAAGCTAGCTCAAGCCCGAGCCCAGCCCCCAGTGTGGGCCCGACGCAAAAGCCGGAGGAAACGGAGAGTCCGAGCCCAAGTGCGACGGCGAGCCCAATGATGCCAGAAATACCTCAAATGCCAATCTTCACCTTAAATCCGACGATGGCACCCGTTCAGACTCCGGCGGTGGTGGAGAAAATGGCAAAACTGAATTTACATATAACAGATTTTCACCTTGCCGCGGATGAGGAAAAGGGCATTGTGCTGACATGGAAACGATGCAAAGATGCGGAAATGTACCAGATTTACCGTGCCTCCAAGAAAAAAGGAACGTATCATATGATACAGGC